>JASFRE010000220.1:0-7382 GCA_050115055.1 Candidatus Eiseniibacteriota bacterium
TCATGGCTGCTGCCAGCAGGTCGGTCGAGGGCGGCCCCGAACCGCGCGGCTCCGACGCGCGCGACTTCGACGCGCACCGCATCGAGACGGGAGCGTCCGACGCGGTCCGCTGCGGCGCCATCCTCCACCCACGTCGCACCCCGTTCGCAGAGCCGGTCCAGGTGGAGCGCGAGGACGTCTGCCCGGCCTGCGGCGCGCTCCACCGTCGAGGTTTCCAGAACCGGCAACCCCAGTGCCAGCGGACCGGCATGCGACGCCATCTGGAACCACGTGGTCGCCAGCGGTCCGACGATCGCCATCTTGAGGAGCCACTCACGCGAGCGTGGCGCGCGGACGATCCAGCGGATCGCGACCAGCACGATGCCCATGATCAGGGTGCTGTGGACGGCATAGGTGACGAGCCAGGGAACGACGGCGTGGGCGGTGGCCTGCCAGGCCGCGGCAAGAGCGTCGAGCATCATCGTTGCTTCCTTCGCCGATGCGATTCGATGAGCTCCATCACCTGACGGATGGTCTCGGGGTCCTGCTCCGACTCCTCGAGCAGATGGCTGACCAGCGCCCGGTGGTTGCCGCGGAACAGGGTGTCGACGAGATCCGACACCATCGTCCGGCGCACCGCGCCGCGGCTCACCGTCGGGTGGTAGACGTTCGACACGTCCGCCTTGCGGTGCGCGACCAGGCCCTGTTTTTCCAGGCGCACCAGAATCGTGGCGATCGTCGTGCGCGCCAGGTCGCGCTCGTAGCGCAGCACGTCGACGACGTCGCTGACGGTGGCCTCGCCGCGTTCCCAGAGGATGTCCATGATCTGGAGCTGTAGCGGGGTCAGTCCTCGGATCATCGGCGGTCGGCTCCTCGCGGCGTGCCCGGTCCGGGACCGGCTCCGGTCCCGCGGTCGGGCGCCATGAAGCCAGCCACCGTGGCGGAGGATCGCGAGGCATCGCGCCCCCCCGTCTACATCTGTCGACGGCTGGCTACACCTGTAGACGGATGGCGAGGCGCGCGGGTTGCGACGAGTTCCGGTTCCGGGGCGCGCGGTCGGCGGGAAGGTCGGGGATCCGCGCCAGCCGCCGGGCCGATCCGGTATCGAGTCGCAAGATAACGAGTTGCATCCATCGACAGGCTGCGGCGGAGGGCCGGGTGCGGCAGGCGTCAGGCCGGCGTCGACTCGGCCCCGCGCGAGATCGCGAGCTGGCCTGCCGCGCGCGTCGAAAAGGTGGAGGCGCACCGTTCCCGTTTCCTCGTAGCGTGCAGAAGATCGCCGTCAGCGGAGTGAACGGATTCGGAACCGGTAGCTGGAGCTCGAAGGAGCTCCTTCTCCCAGTTGGAGATCACCAGCAGTCGAGACGGCTCGTCCTCTTCGCCGGTCTCCTCTTCGGTCTCCTGGACCATGAGGAATCGGCGATCACGCGCCACGTCGAACGTGGGCCGGAAAGCGCACTCCATGACCAGCGCCTTGTGGCCCTCGAAGTCCTCGATGCCGTGCAGCGTGGCGATGTTGGCATGGTTGAGGGAGGCCAGCACCTTCCCCTCGCGCTCGAAGCGGGCGCAACGTTCGGCGTCGTCGATCAGCGCTTCGGGGAGGAACTTGAGCGCGACGTCGCGGTCGAGTCGGGTGTCGCGGGCGCGATAGACCTCGCCCATGCCGCCCCTGCCGAGCAGGGCGGTGATTTCGCAGTGGCCGAGACGCTTACCGATCACGGGATTCCCGCATGCTGGGGAGAGACCTTCGGGACCGGACGCATCCTAACCGTGTGCGACCGGTCGATCCGCCCAGCGTGCGACGTTATCGAGAACGACTGCGGAGCCGTCGTACGCCTCGTCGAGCAACCGGTGGTAGACGGCCTCCTCGTTCGACCGGAGGGCCGCGTGGCGGTGCAGGCGCCGGTACGGACCGGCCTCCTCCGGTAGCAGGAAGCGTTCGAGCCCGTTCCCGAGCAGGTCGACGGTCCCGCTGCCCTCGTCGAACTGCGCCTTGACGCGCCAGGTGATCGCCGGGGGCAGCAGATCCTCGCATGCCTTGCGCAGGATCCACTTCTCCTGCCACACGCCATGCTCCGAGCGGCGGAGCTTCAGCCGTGCCGGCACGGTCTGCGCGAGCCGGATCAGCTCGGTGTCGAGGAACGGCACGCGCCCCTCGATCGAGTGCGCCATGGTCAGGCGATCCACACGCTGCAGGTTGACGTTGTGCAGCGCCTGCACGCTGCGGCGCAGCTCGTCCCGCAGCGCCTCGTCGTCGGGGATGCCCTTGTAGTAGGTGTAGCCGGCGAAGAGCTCGTCGGCCCCCTCGCCGGTGAGAATGACCTTGACGTGCTCGCTGGCCAGTCGCGAGGTGAAGTAGCAGGGAATGGCGCTACGCACCAGGTCCTGGTCGTAGGACTCCAGGTGGTAGACGATCTCCGGCAGCCGCTCGAGCACCTCGTCGAGCGTGAGCACGTACTCGTGGTGGACGGTGTCGAGATGTCTCGCGACCGTGCGGGCCGCCTCGAGATCGTCGCTGCCCTCGACACCCACCGAGAAGGTGTGCAGCTCGTCGACGTGCTGCCGGGCGATCGCCGCGATGACGCTCGAGTCGAGGCCGCCGGACAGGAAGGCGCCGAGTGGCACGTCGCTCATCATGCGCTTCTCGACCGCTCGCTCCAGCGTCGTGCGGATGCGACGGCAGTGCTCGGCGACGCTGAGCTGTTCCACCTGCTCGCACGGCACGTCGTAGAAGCGCCGGTAGCCGTGCTGCGAGTGATACCAGGTACCGGCCGGGAACTCATGGACGTCGCTTGCCACGCCCACCAGGGCCTTCAGCTCGGAGGCGAAGACGCGGCCGCCGCCCGGCAGGGAGCCGGTGTAGAGCGGCTTGATGCCGACCGGGTCACGCGCCAGGAAGAGCTGATCATCGTCGGCGATGGCGAAGGCGAACATGCCGTCCAGCCGCTCGGCCACGCCGGTCGCCTCCTCCTCCCAGAGGTGCAGCGCGACCTCGGTGTCGCTGCGCGTCCGGAAGCCGTGATCGGCCTCGAGCTCGCGTCGCAGGGCCGGGAAGTTGTAGATCTCGCCATTGCCGACGATGACCCGCCGGCGGTCCGCGGAGTGGATCGGCTGATCGCCACCCGCCGGATCCATGATCGAGAGGCGGCGATGGCCCAGCGTCTTGTGCGCGGACGACCAGATCCCGTCCGCGTCCGGACCGCGGTGATGGAGACGCGTCATCATCTCCGCGATCAGGCGCTCGTCGCGCCCGCCCCACAGTCCAGCGATTCCGCACATGAGGTGCTCCCGGTCCTGTCTCGGTCTCGCGCCACGCCGCGGCGCGTCAGCCCCGCCATGGCATCACCCGCTCACGTCACGGCCTGCGAATCTCGCAGATCGCCACGAGTCCATGACCGCAGCCGAGACCGCGCTGCAGCTCCAGCTCGAGATTGCGCAGCGCCAGGCCGAGCTGCGGCTCGAGCCAGGCTGCGCGCGGATCGTCCATCTCGCAGGCCCCGAGGGCGCCGATCGCCTGCGCCAGCCGCTCGACGGTCGCCCGCACCGGGGCGGGCATCCCGGCGGGGACCTCCGGCGGCGCCGTCCCGGCGTCGGCTCGCGCCAGCCCCTCGGCGGCGTAGCGCACCACCGCGTTCCAGGCGCCATGCGCGGCGCGCAGCGCATCCGCGACCTCGGCAAAACCCTCCGGCACGTGGAGCTCGAAGCAGAGGCTCTGCAGATCGGTGCGACAGAGCGGCTCGTGCAACCGGTTGACGGCCTCCCGCAGCGGACGCGCGTGCGGGTTGTACTCCGCCGTGTCCATATGGCGTCCCACGAACAGCGAGCGGTCGAAGAGATCCCGTTCGACCAGCCGGATTCCGCTCCCGGTCTCGACGCGTGCGAGAACGCGGCGCGCCTCGACCTCGCACAGGAGCCGGAGCGGGAAGGCGTCGATCTTCCGGGACCGTCGTTCGTGCGGCGGGTAGATGTAGGAGATCCGGTAGTCCATCCACTGCTCGCGCGCCAGGTCGGCATCCCAGAGATCGGACCACTCGTAGGCGTAGCGGCCGAGCCAGTCGATCAGGAGGAGCGAGCCGTCGTCGGCATGGCGGGCGATCTCCCCGAGCAACGCCACCGTTTCCTCCTCGCCGAGATGCGACAGCGTGCCGAAGGATGCGAAGTAGACATCGTAGGGCGGCTCGCCAACGTCGAAGGGCAACCCCTCCCTCAGGTCGGCCTGGATGAAACGCGTGCGCTCGGAGTCGCGGTGTCGCAGCCGTGCCTGCTCGAGCAATGCGGGGTTGAGCTCGATGCCGGTGTAGCGTTCGAGGCGCTGTGGCGGCAGGAGCTCGGTCGAGCTGGCCGCCGCCGGCAACGGATGGCGCTGCATGCCGAGCAGGGTCTCGTAGCCGTCGCCACTGCCGCAGCCGAGGTCGAGCAGGCGCAGATCGCGCCCTGCCGCCAGCCGGCGGTCGACGAGCCGTTGCAGGTGCGGGCCCAGACGCAGACGCAGCGTCTGGTCCTCCCAGTGCACGCGCACATGGTCGTACTTGCCCTGGAGACCGGTCACCCGGTCGTAGCGACCGCTATCCGCGGCCTGCGCGTAGGCGCTCAGTTCGGTGGCATTCATGGCCACCTACACGGCCTGCGCGCGCAGCTCTTCGAGTCGATCGACCGCCTCGAAGGCGTCGCGACAGTAGGCATCGGCGCCGATCTTGGCGGCGAACTGCTCGGAGACCGGGGCACCACCGACGACGACGCGCACGCCCTCGCGCAGGCCGGCCTCTTTCAGCGCCTCGATGACGACCGGCATCTTGACCATGGTCGAGGTCAGGAGCGCCGACAGACCGACGAACCGGGCGCCGGTCGCGCGGACCTCCTCGACGATGCGACTCGCCGGCACCGAGGTCCCCAGGTCTCGCACATCGTAACCGGCGCCCTTCAGCAGCGTGGCGACGATGTTCTTGCCGATGTCGTGCCGGTCGCCCTCGACCGTGGCGACGACCACCATTCCCTTCTGCTCGACGTCGGCCTCGGCGAGGTGCGGCTTCAGGAGATCCATGGCCGCACTGACGCACTCCGCGCCGGCCAGCATGTCGGGGATCAGGTACTCCTCGCTCTCGTACTTGGCGCCGACCTCGTCCATCGCCGGCGACAGCGCCTCGGAGATGATCCGCGCCGCCGGGACATTCTGCGCGATCGCCGTCTGGACCAGCTCGGTCACCCCGGGCTCGCCCTCCAGGTCGCCATCGAAGCCCTCGTCCTGCTCGTCCACCCGGCCGAGGATCGTGTTCTTCCTGATGCTCGCCAGGAGCTCGTCATCGTTCATCGGCTTGCCTCACAGTTCGAATCGATCGGCCGGGACCAGGCCCGGAACCTCGGCACGGATCGCCGCCAGCACGTCGTCCAGCAGCCTCTCGCCCGGCGTCGCCCGCACGGCCGCCACCCGCCGGCAGGCCGCCTCGAGCACCCGGTCGCGGTCGTCATCGCTCTCGAGTGGGTACGGGCCGGAGACCACGCCGCGGCGGATCTGCTTGCGGATCAGCCGGGCGAAGAGCCGCGTACCCGAGCTCATCACCTTGCGGACGTCGTTCAGCGCCCGCTCGATGTGCTCCTCGTCCCACTGCGCGGGCCGGACGATCTGCTTCACCAGGCCGATGTTCGCGTCGTCGATCACCGCCTGCACCGGCGAGAAGGTCCCGGTCCGGTCCAGCAGTCCGAACGCGTAGTGGATGTACTGGGCGCCGGCCTGGGCGACGGCCAGCTGCGAGAAGGTCTTCTCGGCCGAGGCCTGGAGCCCCGGCACCTTGCTGTCGCCAACGCCGGCGGTCGAGTAGCAGGGGAGGCCATAGCGCCGGGCGAGCTGGACGCAGTCGACGTTGTAATGGACGAACTCCGGGGCGCCATAGAGGTCGTGCAGGGTGTCGAGGCGGGCCCGCACCGGGACCGCACCGTAGAGCACCGGCGTGCCGGGCCGCACCAGCTGCGTCAGCGTGATGCCGGCCAGGATCTCGGCGTTGATCAGCATGACCATCCCCTCCTCCTGGACCGGCGCGGTCGAGCCGCCCTGCGGCGACGAGGAGATGACCAGCGGGAGTCCCCGGCGGGCGATCTCGATCACCTTCTCGGTGGTATCGTCCACCATCTGCAGCGGGCTCTTGACCAGGCAGGCGATGAAGGAGAGGACCGGCGCCTGGCGGAAGCGCTCGGCGCTGCCGGCAACGAGCTCACCCATGCGCACGACGTGCGGGAGCGCATCGAGCGACGTCAGCCCCGCCTGCACGTGCCTTGTCATGTACATCAGGCTGGCCAGGAAGACGTTGACGTCCTTGGTCGAGTCGTCGATGTCCTCGTCCTGGATGTTGACGTTGCGGATGAAGAAGTCGAGGTGCTCGAGCGCGTTGCAGAGCCGCGCCGAGTCGGCCAGCCGCCGCAGGCTGCCGCGGGTCGCCTCGTGCTCCACGCGCAGGCCGACGGAGGTCGCCCCCCCGTCGCCGTCCGCCGGCGTCACCCGGGTCTCGAGGAAGGTGTTGGTCTCCGAGCCGGTGCCGAAGTAGACCCGCGGGATCGCCGCGTCGAGGACCAGGTCGTCGGCCGGCCGCCGCGCCCCGAGCACGACGCGCGAGGGAGCGCTCGCCAGCGCCTCCTCGACCATGCGCGCCGGCACGTGGACCACATTGGCGCGGTCGCGCTCGCTCTCCTCCACCCGGCACCCGGCCTCTGCGAAGATCGCGACCGCCTCCTCGTTGAAGCAGACGACTCCCGGGTCCTCGAGGAGCTCGAGCGAGCCGCGATGCAGCCGCTCGAGCCGGGATGCATCGAGGCGCTCGATCGGTTCGACGACGATCCCCGGGCGGCACGCCGCCTTCTCGGCCGTGGACGTCGCGTGCGTCGCTGTGCTCATCCGATCTCACCTTTCCGGACGCGTCGCGCGTAGCGGCGGCAGTGACGATCCTTGCCGGCCACCAGCTCGCCGAGCGTGATCGCCCACTGGATCCGCTCCTTGGTCGGGTCGCAGATCGCCGAGTCGAGCCCGTTCGCCAGCGCCGCCAGGAGAAACGCCTGGTTGACGATCAGGCGCTTCGGCAGGCCGTGCGAGACGTTCGACAGACCCATGGTCGTCTTCGCGGCGGGGAAGCGCGCCTTCAGCTCGCGCAGCGTGGCGAACGTGATCTGCGCCTGGCCGATGTCGCTGCACATCGGCAGCACCAGCGGATCGAAGAAGATCCGCTCCTCGGACACCCCCGCCGCGGCCGCCGCCGTGGCGATGCGCTCGCAGACCGCGAGGCGCGCCGGTGCGTCCGGCGGGATCCCGGTATCGTCCATCGCCAGGGCGATGACCGGACACTCGCGCCGCGCCGCCACCGCGAGCAATGGCTCGAGCCGGTCGGACTCGCCATTGACCGAGTTGAGGAGCGCGTCCC
>JASFRE010000221.1:0-7381 GCA_050115055.1 Candidatus Eiseniibacteriota bacterium
GGTAGTACGCGACCCGCGGCGGCGACGACGGTGACTGCCTCTCGGTCTCGGTCTGCATCGGCGTCCTCATGCGGTGAGCTTGCGGAATCCGCTGACGAAGGCGATCTGCGGCGCCTCCTCCAGGGTCTCCTTGGCGATCTCGCCCGGCTTCACGAAGTCGACGTTCTGCCGGAGCGTCAGGAGACGTACGGCCTCGAAGACCTTCGCCACGTCGAGCCCGCGCGGGCAGCGCACCGTGCAGGTGTGGCAGGAGGCGCAGAACTCGCCGATCTCGGCGCGCACCACCTCGTCGGTGCGCCCGAACTGCAGGTCGTGGATGCCCTGCCGGGTGGTGATGCGCATGGAGTCGACCATCGGGCAGACGGCGCTACAGGTGCCGCACTGCATGCACTTCTGGACGTTCTCGCCCGATAGCTCGGCGATCTTCGCCACCGCCGCCTTCGCATCCGCACTGATTGGGCTCGGGATCTGAAGCATGGGCTCCCTCTGGCGATCAGGTGTGACGATGCCCCGCCCGGGTGGGGGTGCTACGGTCCGGTTCGACGGGGACATCGAGGCATCATAGCCAATCGTCGGCAGCTGTACAAGCAATGAGGACATGGACTTACGGCGTTTTCACATGATGATTTGTATAAGCGAGCTGGCTCACAGTCGCGGTGTCCCACGACCCACCCGGGCGAGCGATTTGGTGTACGATGCTGCCCCGCCATACCGGCCGGGCGCGCCGGAGGGCGCCGCAGGTCACTCCAGGAGACCACACCGGAGGCGGGGCGACGGGGCCGCCCGGGCCACCACGCCGGGTACCGTGTCGTGACGCCACGACGCCCTGCGCGCCGTCGGTCGATCGGGAACGCCCCGGGCCGTGAATGACGGACGCACGAGGGATGAAGAAGGAGCGAGCCGCATGGCCGACCTGATGGAGAAGATCGTCTCGCTGGCCAAGCGCCGGGGCATCATCTACCCGTCGAGCGAGATCTACGGCGGCCTGAACGGCTGCTGGGACTATGGCCCGCTGGGTGTGGAGCTGAAGCGCAACGTCAAGGAGGCCTGGTGGCGGGACATGGTGATGACTCGCGACGACGTGGTCGGGCTCGACTCGGCGATCCTCATGAACCCCCGGGTCTGGGAGGCGAGCGGCCACGTCGAGGGATTCACCGATCCGATGGTCGACTGCACCGAGTGCAAGGGACGCTTCCGGGCCGACCAGCTCGAGGAGCTGCGCTGCCTCAAGAAGCCGAGCCTCACCGTGCACGCCTGCTGCCGCGAGGGTCAGGGCCCGGGCACGCTGACCGAGACGCGTCAGTTCAACATGATGTTCAAGACCCACGTCGGGGCGCTCGAGGACTCCTCCAGCGTCGCCTATCTCCGGCCGGAGACCGCGCAGGGGATCTTCGTCAACTTCAAGACCGTCGTGGACACGTCACGCGTCAAGCTGCCCTTCGGGATCGGGCAGATCGGCAAGGCCTTTCGCAACGAGATCAACCCGCGCAACTTCACCTTCCGCTCGCGCGAGTTCGAGCAGATGGAGATCGAGTTCTTCTGCCATCCGGATGACGCCGAGCGCTGGTACACCTACTGGCGCGACCTGCGCTTCCGCTGGTACGCGGAGCTCGGGGTCGAGAGCGACCGTCTCACGCTGCGGGATCACCGCCCCGACGAGCTCGCCCACTACTCGAGCTCCTGCGCCGACGTCGAGTACGCCTTCCCGTTCGGCGTCAACGAGCTCGAGGGGATCTCGTACCGGGGCGACTACGATCTCACGCGCCACCAGGAGTGGAGCGGCAAGGACCTGCGTTACTTCGACGAGGAGCGGCGAGAGAAGTACGTGCCACACGTGATCGAGCCGTCGGCCGGTGTCGATCGCACGGTGCTCGTCTTCCTCTGCGAGGCTTACGCCGAGGACGCCATCCCCGACGACAAGGGCAAGCCGCAGCCGCGCGAGCTGCTGCGCTTCCACCCGCGGATCGCGCCGTACAAGGCGGCGGTCTTCCCGCTGGTGAAGCGCGACGGCATGCCCGACACGGCGCGCGGCATCTTCCGCGCGCTCCAGCAGGAGTGGAACGTCTTCTATGACGAGAAGGGCGCGATCGGGCGCCGCTACCGGCGGCAGGACGAGGCGGGGACCCCGTACTGCATCACGGTCGACGGGCAGACCGGCGAGGACGGCACGGTGACGCTCAGGGACCGCGACACGACGCGGCAGTGGCGCGTGGCGCTCGATACCTGCGTCGAGCAGGTGCGGCGCGGGCTGCGCGGCGAGCTCGAGATTCCTGGATGACGGAGTCGGGCGGCGAATGAAGCGGAGCGGGGACGGCGACGGGGTCTGGGGGTGGGGAGGCGCGCGATCACCTCGCGGTGACGCGCGCACGGGCGGGCGGACGGGCGGTCATCACCACCCCTGCTCCTCGAGGTCCCAGCCGAGGTTCTTCTGGAACTCCCGCATCGAGAAGCCGGCGTCGATCTTCTCCAGCTCGATGCCGGCGAGCCGGAGTAACGCCGCGTTCGGCAGCGTCCGATCGCGGAGATACTGAGAGTAGGCGTCGAGGAAACGGTCCCAGTGGGACTTGCGCTTCGCCTCCTCGCTCGTGTCCTGGGTCAGCTCTTCGATCATCCTGGCCACCTCCTCCCGGTCGGTCGCCGGAGGCGCTCCTGCCGTTTGGACGGGGGCGTCGTCCACCGGGTTCGTGGCACGCCGGGATTCGAGTCCTCGGCATGGCGGCCGCTGTCCCCTCGGCCTGGTTCTACTTTCCTACCACCCTAGATCCAGCATGGTTCGTACCAAGGTCGTCGGGTGCTCTGCCCCGGTGTCCCGGCACAGCTAAGTCATTGCCATCCAACGGGTATTACCGTCATGGATCGATTCTGGCCAGTGCGGGTCGGTTGCAACACCGTGATCCTCATCGAACAACCTGTACGTCGATTCGCACCGCGCTCGCCATCTGGACCGAGCCCGTTCGTCGCCGCTGCGCGTGACACAGGACGGTCGCGCCCGATCGTACGGGCTACCCCCTCCGGCCAGGGCGTGCGGTGGTCCGTGATCGTTGGTGCCGGGAGCTGCCGCTGCCGGCCGGTGCGGGGGCAACCACCCGCAGCAGGGACGGGCGCATGCGCAATCCTTCGCCTTGCCCGATCAGCCGTCGGGGCAGCGCTCAGTGGGCGGCGCTCTCGTAGGTGCGCGTCAGCGGTTTCTCGATGTAGTTGAAGATGAGAAACAGGAAGCCGACCAGCACCGCCAGGAGCAGGTAGAGGCGCGGCACGCCGTGGTGCCCAACGACCTCGAGCGCGGCGGTGCCGCCGTCGACGACCCGGCCGCCCGCGTCCTCGAGCTGCACCTCGAAGGCGTAGGTGCCGACCCCATCCTGCGTGGCGAGCGGACCGAAGAGGCAGTGCTCGCCGGCGGCCGCTGACCGCTCGTGGTGATCGAACGGCGTGCCATTCACGAAGCGCACGGTGAAACGTGCCGCGACCTCCGCGGCCGACGGTTCCAGCTGGAAGCGCAGGTAGCCCGAGTCGTCGAGACCGAGGGTCGCGCTCCGGGGCGTCACCACGACCGCCGGGTGATGGGTGGCGTCGTAGGCGATCCGGACCTCCGTGGCACGCTCCGGCTCCGCGGCGGTGGCCACAGCCGACCCGAGCAGGACGGGGATCGCGATCAGGAGGGCGAGGACACGGTCGGACATGGGGGCGCTACCTCCAGGGCTGGGCCGGCGACGAGCGATCCGGGACGGGACGCGGGGGATTGTGACGCGCGCGAAGCCGGGCGGCAAGTCCCATCCCGGGGGGCACGCGGCGGCGGGCGCCCGGCGGCGGGCGCCCGCGGCACCCCGGCCTCAGGGGGCGGTCGCGAGCGGCACGATGCGTCGCGCGGAGACCAGACGGTCGCGGAAGTAGGCGCTGCCGTCCAGGTCGTCGACGACCACCTGTCGGCGGCCGCTGGAGGCGTGCACGAACTCGCCATCGCCCAGGTAGAGGCCGACGTGCGAGACGCGGCGCCCGCCGAGGCGGAAGAAGACGAGGTCCCCGGGCGCGAGCTGACTGACCGAGCTGACCGGGCGTCCGGCGCGGAGCAGCTGCCGCACCGTACGCGGCAGCCGGATGCCGTGGTCGAGATAGGTCCGGTAGACGAGCCCCGAGCAGTCGAAGCCGCGCCGGGTGGCGCCCCCGTAACGGTAGCTGGCGCCCACGGCGGTCCGGGCGGCGCGGGCGATCTCGTGCCCGGCATCGATGGCGCCCGGGTCCCAGTCAGGCAGCACGGCGACGGTGACGGCGAGCGGGCTGGCGGGGCGTGGCGGCGATCCGCAGCCGCCCAGCGTGGCGACGAGCAGGGCGGCGGCGACGCGGGCGGCGCCGCAGGTGACGGCGGCGGTCGTGACGCGCGGGCGCCCCCCCTGCGACGGTGGCGCGGTCCGTCTGGGTGGTGTGTCAGGTCTCATCGCACTGCATCGGCCCGTGGCCCATCCGGGATACGACCCGGCCGGTGGGTGGCGGCCAGGCGATCGATGACATACTATGCAGGAGGCGGGGCACCGTCCATGCTCGCGAACCGGGTGCGCGGCGGACGGGGTCGCCATCCCCCGGCCAGTATCCCCCAAGCGATCACGGCGTCGTCCGGGGTCGGCGTGAGCCCGAGCGCGCTCGATCCCGGATCACGCGGTCCGAGTCTCCGGCACCGAACGGGACGGGGTCCCGTCCCGCCACAGAAAGGGAGCGACCGTGAACAGGATT
The DNA here is from genome assembly GCA_050115055.1 of Candidatus Eiseniibacteriota bacterium. Classification (GTDB taxonomy): domain Bacteria; phylum Eisenbacteria; class RBG-16-71-46; order CAVPCR01; family CBDCWB01; genus JASFRE01. Next base: position 4,726 of record JASFRE010000221.1, read on the forward strand.
CCATGGATCCTCGCCATCGTTCTGGGGGTCAGCGTCGTCATGGCGATGCCCGCACGCAGCGACGACACCAAGATCGTCATGCACGTTGTCCACCAGGAGAACTACGCCCACTGTTACCTGCCCCAGGAGCTGGGTTTCCGTGACCCGGCGACCGATACCGTGACCGACGTGCAGCCGTCCAGCGACGTCTACGTCTACCTCTACCTGCTCGACTACGACTCGGCCTACGGCACCGGGTACCAGCTGGTCTGGCCGGCCGACTGGGAGTTCCGCGGCTGGACCGGGCCCTGTCTTGCCAATCAGATCTACGTCTTCGACGAGCGCACCAGCTCGCTGCACATCAGCACCGTCTTCGACGAGATCGCCGGTGGGGCGCTGGCGCCGCTCGGCTATGCGCGCTTCTTCACCGGTGTTGCAGGAGAGGTCACGCTCACCGGGAGCGATCGCATGTGCATCGACGACGGCATCTGCCTGATCACGCGCGACGCGCACGGCAACCTCGTCGAGGTGGAGATCGCCCCGGAGATGCTGGGCTACGTCGGTATCGGTCAGGGGAACGGCTACAATCCGGCCGCCCCGGTGGCGATCGCCGGGAGCAGCTGGGGCATGATCAAGGCGCAGTACCGCCACTGATCGGTCGCGCCGCCAGGCGTCGGGAGGCACGGGACGCGCGCGCGGGCGCACTGCGCGCGCGCCGCGCCTCCATCGTGCATCGCCGGTCGGCTCGTGCTATCCTGTCGCGGGTCCGATGATCCGGTTCAGGCAGGAAATCCGGCGCCACGCATGATCATCATCTACCTGCACCAGTTCTACTTTCCCGGCGAGCGCGCACACACCGTCCAGATGGTCCACACGGCGGCCGGTCTGGCCGCGCGTGGCATCGAGACCCATCTGCTCGGCAAGCGCAACCCCGACCTCCCGATCGCCAGCATCCCCGAGGGGCTGCGCTTCTACGGCGTCGAGCCCGACCGGCTCCTCTCGGTGCACCTCGCGCCGAGCTCCGGTCGCAACCGTGCCAGCCTGTGGAATCGCTGGCAGCTCCTGCGCATCCTGGGTGGCAGCCGCGGCCGCGACACCGTCGTCTTCGTGCGCCGCACGCGCACCGTGCGTGAACTCGTGCACTTCCGCCGGCTGGCCCGGGCGCGCTTCCGCATCGTGCTCGAGATGCACGACATCCCGTCCCTCCTCGAGCGGCGCTACGACGAGGTGGAGGCGATGCTGGGCGATCGCGTGCCCTATCGCGGGCGCCTGCGCGAAGGAGCCGCGCTGCGCGGGGTGGACGGCATCGTCACCATCACCGACGCGATGCGTCATCTGCTGCGTCGTGGCACCGAGATCGACGTGCCGATGGTGACCATCCGCAGCGGGGCGGACCTGTCGCGCTTCGGCGTCCGCATCGCGACCACGCGCCGTGACGCGGCAGGACGGCCGGCGCCGGAGGCCGCCCTCCTCGAGGCGCCGCTCGATGCAGTGCCGCACCGGCGGCCGGACGGGGTCGTCGGCCCGACGACCGGAACCTCCGAAACGCCGGCCGGCGGCGCGACCCCGCGGCGCGCTCCAGGCCGGTGCGTCATGTACGTCGGCCAGTTCTGGGCCTGGAAGGGGCTCGACGTGCTGTTGCAGGCGATGTCGTCCTTGCCGGCCGACGTGCATCTCGACGTCGTCGGCGGCGATCCGCGCGGCCGCCATCGACAGGAGCTGGCCGCGATGGCGCAGCGCTTCGGCCAGCGTGCCCGGGTGCGCTACCATGGCTTCGTTCCGCACGGCAAGGTGCACGAGGAACTCGAACGGGCGGATTGCCTGGTGCTGCCGAACCAGCGGACGGTGCGCAGTGGCTTCTTCACCTCGCCGATGAAGCTCTTCGAGTACATGGCGAGTGGCGTGCCGATCGTGGCCACCGATCTGCCGGCGATCAACGAGATCCTCCGTCACGAGGAGAATGCGCTGCTGGTCGAGCCCGACCGGCCCGAGGCACTGGCGGCCGGCATCCGCCGGGTGCTCGAGGACGGTGCGCTTGGCCAGCGGCTGGCGGCACGCGCGCTCGAGGATGTGGCGAGCTACTCCTGGGCGAGCCGCGCCCGGCAGCTCGCCGAGTTCCTGGGCGCCGTCCTCGGCCCCCGGCACCTGCAGGCCCGGCCCGACGGTTCGCGCATGCAGCGGGCAGTCCTGCCGGGCGACGTGGGGCGCCGCTCCTCCTCTTGAGCGCGCCGCTCGCCCACCGCGCGACGCCGACCGGGGCGACCGATCAGTCGCCCGCCGCGCGCCCGCTGCCTGACCAGCCGGCGATCAGGGCGCTGTGATCGACGTACGCGGTGCGGCAGGGTGCGCCTGCGGCGAACAGGAAGCGCGCCGGGTGGGCGGGGCCGTCGCCGAGCGCCAGCAGGGTCGAGGAGACCGTTCCGAAGGCGCCACGATGCTTGCAGACGGCGTCGCGATGGGGCGCGCCGTGATCGCGGCAGACGCGCGCCAGGGCGGCCAGCACGTGGTCGATCGCGACCGTCGCGCGGTCGGGCATGGCGTCGCGCTTCCGGTCGCGTCGCGGGGGCGCGGCGACCTCGTCGGGGCTGACCTCGGCCCCGACCTCCACCGGCAGATGAGTCCCCAGTCCCGGCAGGGGTGGGGGCAGCGGTGGCGAGAAGACGTCGAGCTCGTGATC
>JASFRE010000222.1:0-7374 GCA_050115055.1 Candidatus Eiseniibacteriota bacterium
CCTCGATCCACGGCGGCTCAGGCGTCTCGCCACCACCCACACCAACCTCTTCGGGCGCACGCTGCTGCTCATGGCCGCCTACTTCCTGATGGTCGCCAGCGCCTCGCGACTCGGCGAGATCGCGCTTGCCGCCAACGCCATCATCCTGCACTTCTGGCACCTGACCGCCTACTCGGTCGACGGCGTCGCCTTCGCCACCGAGACGCTGGTCGGTAACGCGCTCGGCGCCGGCGACGCCGCTCTGGCGCACCGCCTGGCGCGCCGGTCGATGGTCTGGGGCGTGGTGCTCGCGCTCCTCTACTCGGCGACCTATCTCTTGGCGACGCGGCCCCTGGCAGGGCTCTTCACCACCGACCTCGCGGTCATCGCGGCCGTCGAGGGCGTCGCGCTCCTCACCGTCCTCGCCATGCCGGTCAACGCCGTCGCCTTCATCTACGATGGCGTCTTCATCGGCGCCAACGACATGCCCTACCTGTTCCGGCAGATGTCGGTCTCGTTCGTGCTGGTCTTCCTGCCGGCGCTCGGCATCCTCGTGCACCTGCTGGACGGCGGTCTGGCGGGCCTGTGGCTGGCGATGGTGCTCTTCATGGCGGCGCGCGCGGTGACGCTGCACTGGCGCTACCGGCAGCCGGCATGGATGGACGGGCGACAGGCAGAGGCGCTGCGAGGCGGCTGAGCACCGGCAGAAGCGCCGTCGTCATTGATCCACGCGGCGCGGTCGTGCGACGCTCGCCGGGCCATGCCGGAGCTGCCCGACATCGAGCTCTACCTGCGCGCGCTGCGGAACCGCGTCCTGGACGCGCGGCTCGAGGCGATCCACCTGTCGAGCCCCTTCCTGCTGCGCAGCGTCGAGCCCCCGGTCGAGGCGGTCGCCGGGAAGCGTGTCGCATCGTTGCGCCGCATCGGCAAGCGCATCGTCCTCGGGCTCGAGGACGAGCTCTTCGTCGTGATGCACCTCATGATCGCGGGGCGGCTGCGCTGGAAGGACCGGCACGCGCGCGGCGGCACGGGCCCGACCTCCCGCGACGGCGGCGCCCGCCGCCCATCCAGGAACCCGCGCACCCTGGCGGCGATCGACTTCTCGTCGGGGACGCTCGAGGTCACCGAGGCGTCATCGAAGAAGCGCGCCTCGTTGCACCTCGTGCGCGGCGCGGCGGCGCTCGCCGCCTTCGATCGCGGCGGCGCCGAGCCGCTCGACATCGATGCCACCGCGTTTGCCGTCATCCTGCGCCGCGAGAACCACACCCTGAAGCGCGCGCTGACCGACCCGCGCCTCCTGAGCGGCATCGGCAACGCCTACTCCGACGAGATCCTGCACGCCGCCGGCCTCTCACCGCTGCAGCTCACTGCCAACCTCGACGACGCCGCCATCGATCGCCTGCACGCCGCCATGCAGGAGACCCTGCGCGGCTGGACGGAGCGTCTCGCCGCCGAGACCGGCGACGCCTTCCCGGCGCGTGTCACCGCATTCCGTCCCGGCATGGCGGTGCATGGCCGCCACGGCCAGCCGTGCCCGCGCTGCGGCACGGCGGTGCAACGCATCGTCTATGCGGAGAACGAGTGCAACTACTGCGCGCGCTGCCAGACGGGAGGCCGCCTGCTGGCCGACCGTTCCCTGTCGCGTCTGCTGCGCCAGGACTGGCCGCGCTCCATCGACGAGCTCGAGGAGCGCCGGCGAACGCACGGTCGCCGCGGAGCCGGCGGTGACCCCTGACGCCACCGATGCGGGAGTGCGGCCAGCCTCCCGGTGGCAGCGCCCCCCTCGTTCGGTAGGCCGGCTGACGTTCCGCGCGGTGCCTGGGCGAAGAAACGTGCGTCCTGCCGTCGATTTTCGTGACAGCGTGACGAACTGACTTGACCGCGCTCTGCGGCCGCGGCTAGGCTCCCGTCGATCAGGTTATTGAGATCGGTTCTCAATAACGCGCCGGAGGGTCGACGTGATCGTCAGCACCAAGGAAGCCGACGCCAGGCCACGCGCCTCGCTGCCGCCCGAGAGCGCGTCGGGGCGCGCGGCCCGGCCGCCGCGCCGGCCCCGGGTCCGGCGCCTCCGCCCCATCGATCGACTCCTGCTGCTCCTCCTCCCCCTCCTCCTCGCCGCGGCGCGCCCGCCCGCTGCCCCGGCCGGCGAGCTCGGCCTCGAGCTCTACGGCGACGTGCTCTATGCCCACCACGACTTCGGCCCCGACCAGCGCAGCGACCCGACCGGCGCACCACCCGATTCACGCGCCATTGTCGACATCCCCTACGTGGTCGCCGAGCTCGAGTACGCGTTCCGTGACGACCTGCACCTCGAGATCGAGCTCGAGTACGAGCACGGCGGCACCGGCTCGGCGCTCGAGCTCGAGTACGAGGAGTTCGGCGAGTACGAGATCGAGGTCGAGAAGGGCGGCGAGGTGGTCATCGAGCAGGTACACCTGACCCTGTCCTGGAGCGAGGCGCTGCGCCTGCGAGCCGGTCGGATCGTCACCGCCTTCGGACTCATCAACCTATCGCACCGTCCGACGGACTTCATGACCACCGTGCGCCCCGCAGCCGAGGTCAACCTGCTGCCGACGACCTGGAGCGAGATCGGGCTCGAGCTCTCCGGGCGACGTGGCCGTTTCGCGTACCGCGGCCAGCTGGTGAACGGCCTCGACTCGAGCGGCTTCGGCTCCGAGCACTTCGTGGCTGGCGGCGCGCAGTCGCGCTTCGAGTCGGTGCGGGCGACCGATCTCGCCCTGGTCGGTCGCCTCGACGTGGACGTCGCCGACGGCGCCACGGTCGGGAGCTCGATCTACCACGGCAACACGACCGGCAACCGCCCCAAGCCGGACATGAAGGGCATCAACGCCCACCTGACGCTGGTCGACGGGCACGCGCTGATCGACCGTGGACCGTTCCGCGCACGCGCGGTCTATCTCCGCGGGCATCTCGAGAACGCCGACCTCGTCAGCGCCAAGAACAGCCGCCTGTCGACCCACCTGCAGGTGTCGCGCACGCCGGTGGCGAAGGCCGCTTACGGCTGGTCCGTCGAGCTGGGCTACGACGTAGCGCCGCTCATCGACCGGCTGCTCGGCCGGCGCCCCGGCCCGCAGCGACCGGCCAGCTGTGGCGCCGGCGTTCGCGACACCGGCGGCCGCGATGGTCGAGGTGCCGGCGATGCCTGGCGACTCTACCCCTTCGTCCACGTCTCGGCCCACGACTCGATGGCCGAGCTCCCGGACGGCGTCTTCGACGTGCCTCGCTTCGAGCGGCACATCCTCGCCGTCGGTGCCAACTACTTTCCGCATCCGGACGTCGTCATCAAGGCGGACTGGTCCCACCGCACGTTCGGTGACCGCCTGCTGAACGACGAGAACACCTTCAGCCTCGATCTGGGCTTCGTCGCCCGGATCCTGGACCACGATTGAGGAGTGAACCATGCCACCCTGCGAGCAGCCACGTGCGGGCGCGCCACCGCGCCCGGACCGCGACGCCGGGCCGTCCCTCTGTGCCAACCTCTGCTTCCTCCTGATCCTGTCGGTCTGCATGGTCGGCTGTTCCGACGACGACTCCCCCAGCGCACCGGCGACCGACACCGACTTCGGAGCGATGCTCGCCAGCTACGCCGGGAACGTCGCGGTCGCGACGTACGCCGATCTGGCGGCGAAGTCGGCGGCGCTGGTCGAGGCGGCCAGCGCGCTGGCTGCCGAGCCATCCAGCCAGGCGCTGCTCGATGACGCTTGCCAGGCATGGATCGACGCCCGCTCGCCCTGGGAGTCGGGAGAGGCCTTCCTGTTCGGCCCGGCGGCGTTCCTGTCGCTGGATCCATCGCTCGACTCCTGGCCGGTCGATCGTCAGCAGCTGTCGCACGTGCTGCGGAGCCAGCTCGAGCTGACCCCGGCCACGGTCCGGGACGGTCTGGGACCGGGGCTCCGCGGCTTCCACACCATCGAGTATCTGCTCTTCCGGAACGGCGGACCGCGTGCGGTCACCGACCTGAGCCCGCGCGAGCTCGAGTATCTCGTCGCCACCTGCACCGTGCTGGCCGATGACGCCACCCTGTTGCACGACGCGTGGGCCGACGACTACGCCGCCAAGCTGGCCGATGCCGGGTCCCGTGGCAGCCCCTACGTCAGCCAGCGCGCCGCGGTGCTCGAGATCATCGAGGGCATGATCGGCATCTGCGACGAGGTGGCGAACGGCAAGATCGCCGATCCGTTCGACGAGCGCGACCCGGAGCTCGTCGAGTCGCAGTTCAGCTGGAACTCGCTGACCGACTTTCAGGACAACATGCGGAGCGTCATGAACGCCTACACCGGCGGCTATCATCGCGGTGCCGACGGGCCCGGCCTCGATGCGTTCGTGCGCGAGCACGACGCCGATCTCGACCAGCGTCTGCGGGCGGAGATCCAGGCGGCGATCGCGGCCATCGCCGCCATCCCGGAGCCCTTCCGCGACCACCTGGATCAGAGCGCGACGATCGAGGCGGCTCAGACCGCGATCGTCACCGTGTTCGACACGCTCGAGCGGGCGGTGAAGCCGCTCGTGTTGAACTGACGTCCGCGGCACGGTCGCGGGAAGGAGTACCGGCATGGACTGCCGCAATGAACGGAGCCGGCGCGCCGTGCTCGCCGCGGCGCCGGCCGCAGGACCGGCCGCGGCGCTGGCCGCGACCCTCGCGGTCCTCCTCGCCTCCTGCTCGTCGGAGCACCCGACCGGCCCGCCGGGCGACGCGCCGCCGGAGCGCTCCGCGTACCTGTCGGGCGGCGAGACCACGATCTTCAACGCCACCAGCCAGGCGTTCACGTTCCCGGCGCCGAACCTCGCCGATCTCGGGCGGCACCTGGAAGGGGACCTTGCCTTCGACGCCTCGTTCGTGGCCTCCGGGGAGCCGGTCCATTCCGGGCTCGGTCCGATCTTCAACAGCAACGCCTGCACCGGCTGTCACATCGCCAATGGCCGCGGGCGTCCCGTCCAGGGCAGCGAGCTCGGGGCGCTGCTCCTGCGCCTGAGCGTCCCGGGCTCCGACCCCCGGGGCGGCCCGCTGCCCGTACCGGGATTTGGGATCCAGCTGAACGACAAGGCGCTCTTCGGGGTGCAGCCAGAAGCGCGGGTCGACGTCACGGTCGAGACGCTCACGCGCTCCTTCGCCGACGGAACGACCTACATCCTGCACCGTCCGGTCTACAGGCTGGTCGACCCGTACGTCCCCCTGCCCGTCGGCGTCGAGGTCTCCCCGCGCCTGGCGTTGCCCGTCTTCGGTCGTGGTCTCCTGGAGGCCATCGACGAGCAGACACTCCTCGATCTGGCCGCCGCCCCGCGCGACGACGGCATCTCGGGACGTCCCAACCGGGTGCTCGACGTCGCCAGCGGGACGATGCGCCTCGGGCGGTTCGGCTGGAAGGCCAACCAGCCCTCGCTCGTCCAGCAGGCTGCAGCCGCCTACCGGAACGACATGGGTGTCACCAATCCGCTGTTCCCCGTCGACAGCGCCCACGGGCAGCCGCAGCATGACGGGCGGTCCGACGATCCCGAGATCCCGATGGAGACGGTCGAGCTGGCCGCCTTCTACACCCAGACCCTCGCCGTGCCGGCGCGCCGCAACCTGGAGGACCCGCAGGTCCGCCAGGGCGAGTCGCTCTTCGAGCGCGCCGGCTGCACGGGCTGTCATGTGCCCGAGCTCACGACCGGCGTGCTCGAAGGGGTGCCGTCGGTATCGAACCAGCGGATCCGCCCCTACACCGATCTCCTTCTCCACGACATGGGGAACGAGCTCGCCGACGGGCGGCCGGACCACCTGGCGTCGGGCTCGGAGTGGCGCACGCCGCCGCTCTGGGGCCTGGGGCTCGTGCGCACCGTGCAGGGCACCGTGCACCTGCTGCACGACGGACGGGCCCGATCGCTCCTCGAGGCGGTCATGTGGCACGGGGGCGAGGCGGAGGCGGCGCGCGAGGCCGTACGTACGATGAGCGCCGACGAGCGGGCGGCGCTGGTCGCCTTTCTCGAGTCGCTGTAGCCGGGGCCTCCTTGCGGTATCATCGAGGGGCAGGTCCCGGCCGTCCTGATGGCCCTGACCCGGGCACCGCGGTCCGTGTCAGCGGGCCGCGTCAAGGGTCCGGCTCGGGCCGGCCGCCAACCGGCACGCTCGACCGACATCCGACAGACATCGTGCGGCGCACATCCGTCGCGGGAGGCCCCAATGCCCATTGCCACCACCCTCGAGCCTCGCCTCGTCTCCGTCACCCGTCCCGCCGGCATGACCCGGCGCCACCGCACCGCACCGGCCGCCATCGCCGCCGGCGTCACGCTACTCGTGTTCGTGGCGCTCGCGGGCGCGACCGTCCTGAGCGCCGCCCCGGCCGCGCCGGTCTCGTCCGAGCAGACCGTCGAGCAGACGGCGACCGACGGCGCGACTCGGCTGGCGCGCACCGTCACCGAGAGCAGCACCGTCATCGCCCCGGCTCCGCCAGCCAGCGCCTCGCCGCCGGTCCGGCGCGACGGCACGCTCCTCTGGGTCGACCCCCTCCATCTGAACGGCATCGCCGCCAACATGGCGATCAGCGGCGACGGCAACCACGTCGTTGGCGGCTGGTGGCTCAACAACGCGCGTGTCGCGCTCTACAACATCGGCGGCACCGGTACGCCGACCTGGACCTTCCCGATCTCGACCTCGTTCTTCACGCCGGTCGACGCCTCGAACGACGGCAGCGTCGTCACCGGCACCGGGCGTCAGGATCAGCTCTACGCCTGGGACGCCGGCAGCTCGACACCCTACTGTGCCGTCGACCACCCGATCGGCTTCGAGGGCGGTCTCGCCATCACGCCGGATGTCGGTGGCGCCTTCGGCGGCTCGTCGAACCAGTCCAACGTCGACTCCTGGGCGTACAGCTACGATGACGACTGCACGAAGCGGTTCGGCGACACCCTGCCCGGCCAGACGCAGGGCGGCCGCTTCGCCGCCGACGGCAACTGGCTCGTCGTCAACTCCCGCACCCACGCGGTCGTCTTCGACGCCGTGACCGGCGCCGTGCGCGATACGGTCTCGATCCCCGGCGAGACCCAGGCCGCGGCCGGCATCTCGGGCGACGGCAGCATCCTCGCCGTCGGCGGGTTCTCGCGCCGCACCTACGTCTTCGAGTGGGACGGCAACGCGTACGCCCCGCTCTGGAACCACTTCATCTCGGGAGTGACCTGGATCACGGCCATCGACGTCTCCGACGACGGCTCGACGGTCATGGTCGGGACGCTGCTCATCGCCACGCCGTACGGCGGCAAGGTCGTCATGTACGACGTCGCCAGTGGCCCGACGCCGCTGTGGGAGGACGCGCACTACGGCGACGAGGTGCAGTCGGTGGCGCTCTCGGCCGACGGCTCGATCGGCGTCGCCGGCAGCTGGGGCCGCCAGGGAGGCAC
>JASFRE010000223.1:0-7367 GCA_050115055.1 Candidatus Eiseniibacteriota bacterium
GCCGGCCACCCTGCCGGCCGCCCTGCTGCTTGTGGCGCTCGGCGCCGCCGTGGCGCTGGCCGACGAGCCGGTCACCGAGACCCATCCCTTCGAGCCGGGCTCCACCCTCGAGATCGAGTGCGAGGACGGCGGCTCGGCGTTCATCCGCGGCTGGGACGAGCCGCAGATCAAGGTCACCTACTTCGACGACCGCGACGACCTCGACGACTACGCGATCCGCATCCGCGAGCGGCGCGGGGGTCTCGAGATCGCCGCCGGGCTGGTCGACCGCCATCGACGGTCGACGAGCCTGGTGTTCGAGATCTCGGTGCCGCGCGAGGTCGATGTGCGCTTCCGCTCGGCCGGCGGCTCGCTGTCGGTGGAGGGCGTACGCGGCGACATCGAGGGCACCTCGGGCGGTGGCTCGCTGTCGCTGGTCGACGTCACCGGCGAGGCGGAGCTGACGACCGGTGGCGGCTCGATCGAGATCATCGAGTGTCGCCTCGACGGCCGGGTGACCACCGGCGGTGGCGAGGTCCTGGTGCGTGACGTGGTCGGCAACGTCGAGGCCACCTCCGGTGGCGGCGAGGTGCGCTACCTGAACGTGCGCGGGCAGGATGGGCAGCTCCGCGCGCCCGGCGGCCTGCGGTCCAGGGAGACCCGGGAGATGGAGGAGGAGACCGTGGTCATTCGCTCGGCCGGCGGCGGCATCGACGTCGACCACGCTCCGGCCGGCGCCATCGTCGCCACCGGCGGCGGCGACATCCGGATCGACGACGCCTCGCGCTTCGTCGAGGCGATGACGGGCGGCGGCAACATCGACATCCTGGTGGTCGACGGCTCCGTGAGCGCGCGCACCGGCGCCGGCGACATCCGGGTCGAGGTCCTGCGCGGGCTCGGCGAGCACGGCCCGGACGGCATCGACCTGGTGACCGGGCTCGGCGATGTCACCGTCATCCTACCGCGCGGGCTATCGCTCGACATCGACGTCGAGATCGGCTACACACGGAGCAGCCGCCGGGACTACGAGATCCTCAGCGACTTCGATCTCGAGGTGCGGCACACGCGGGACTGGTCATATGACCAGGGCAGTCCGCGCAAGACGATCCGTGGCCGGGCGGTCCTCGGAGATGGAACGCACCGGGTGCGAATCCGCACCGTCAACGGTACTATCCGTCTGCGCGTGGAGGACTGAGCGCTGCCGCTCGCCGGGACGGACCCGGGCGCCGCGGCGCCCGGGACGTCCGCGCCGGGAGGGCTCGCTCGCCATGACGCACGCTACGCACGCTCGTCGACCACGCCTCGCCGCGGTCGCCGTCCGTGTCACCCCGGCCCTCGTGGCGGTGGCATTCACGTTCCTCGCCGCCCCCACCGCGCGCGGGGCACACGAGGAGCTGCCGCTCGGCGGCTTCAAGGTGACCCACGAGCTCGTGCTCCCGGGCTCGCCCGAGACGATCTACGACGCCGTCAGCGGTGACCTGAGCGGCTGGTGGGATCACACCTTCTCGGGCAAGCCGTCCCGCCTGGTCCTCGACCCGCGACCGGGCGGCGGCTTCGAGGAGATCTTCGACGCGAGCGGTGATGGCGCCCGGCACGCCACCGTGATCTACGCTGACCGCGGGGAGCTCCTGCGCTTCGCCGGACCGCTCGGGCTCTCCGGGTACGCCGTCAATGTCGTCTACACCTACGCCTTCACCGCCGCCGGCGCCAACGCCGACTCGACGCGGCTCACCCTGACCGTGCACGCCGCGGGCCAGATGGTGCCCAACGCCGCGGCCGCCGTCGACGGCGTCTGGCACCACTTCCTGTTCGACCGCCTGAAGCCGTACGTCGAGTCCGGCGAGCATCTGGGCGACCGCGGGTCCCTGCGGGAGGGTGACGGCACGGGCGTGGCGCGCGATCCGGAGCACACACCCGGATCACGATGACCAGCGGGCCCGCCCCGCAGGAGGCACGCGAAGCATGCCGCCACCACCGAGCCCATCCAGACGGCCCGCCCGCAGGCGCTCCACCGAGGGGCTGCACGAGCGCATCTATGCCGTCGTCGCGCGCGTGCCGCGCGGGCGCGTCGCCACCTACGGTCAGGTCGCCGAGCTCGCCGGGCTCGGCCGCCAGGCACGGCTGGTCGGTTACGCGCTGAACGCACTCCCGGAGGGGCGCGACGACGTGCCCTGGCACCGGATCATCAATGCTCAGGGCCGGGTCAGCCCGCGCGCCGAGCCGGGCTGGGTCGACTTCCAGCGGCAGCTGCTCGAGGAGGAGGGTGTGGTCTTCGATGCCCGCGGCCGGATCTCGCTCGTGCGCCACGCCTGGCGCCCGCGGCAGGCGGCCCGCTGATGGGGAGGCTGGGGATGCGTGTCGGCGCGACCGCGGCGGGCAGCGGAGGCATCCGGCCGACGGCCGGCAAGGTGCTCGGGATGAACAACGGGACGGCGACGTCCCCGGCCCCAGACCGTTCCACCGCCATGCTCGTCATTGCCGGCCTGGTTGCCGGCGCGGTGGCCGTGGCGATGACGGGCGGCTGCGCGCCGAGGATCGCCAATCTGAACCTGGATCCCCTGGCGGCGTCGGGCAGCGACGCTGCCGGTCGCCAGGAGTGGGCGTACGATGTCGACGGTGACCGGCGCATCGACTTCGTCGAGGTCGACCGCGACGGCGACGGCGTCGTCGACGTCTACTACTTCGACACGGATGGCGACGGCCACTACGACGACGTGACCGGCCCTGCCGCTCTCGAAGTCGGCGACACCACCGCCGCCCGGACCTTCATCTTCTTCGTCGATGGCGTTCCACAGCGTGACCTGGTCGAGATGTGGGACGAAGGCTACTTCCGCGAGTTCCATCGCCCGGCGGCCCTGATCAGCCCCTTTCCCTCCATGACCTATCTGAGCTTCTCGCAGATGCTGGGGACCGGGAAGCCTCCAGGCTACGAGGAGCGCTATTTCGACACGGCCGCCAACGCCCTGGCAGGCGGCATCGCCGACCACCTGCGTGCCGACGAAGGTCACGACGTGACGGATGAGTCGTTCTTGCGCATCTTCGGATACAAGCAACCGGCCATCTACTCCGGCCTGGTCTACATCATCACCCACTATGCCGCGCGCAAGGACCTCGCCAACGCCGTCGCCTACTTCGATTCCTCGGCGGCAAATCTCGCCATCGCCTACATGGGCACCACGGATGGCGTCGCCCACAAGCTCGGCCAGGAGGGTATCCGGGAGATCCTGATCGACATCGACCGGATCCTGCGCGAGCTCATCTTCGAGCACCGCGGCCGGCTACGAATCGTCTTCGCGTCGGACCACGGCAACAACTACGTGCCCAGCACGCGCATCGATCTCGGTGACGCGCTGCAACCGTACGGCTTCCGGCTCGGCGATGCGATCGAGGATTCGGCCTCGGTGGTCATCCCGTCGTTCGGGCTCGTGGGTTTCGCCGCGGCCTATCTCGAGGAACGCCGCGAGACCGAGTTCGCCAGCGCCGCGGTCCGGATCCCCGGTGTCGACCTGGCGGTCTACGAGACGGACGGTGTGGCCAAGGTCGCGGCCGCGCATGGACGGGGCACCGCGCGCATCCTCCACGACCCGGCGGCGAACCGCTATGCGTACATCCCGGTGACCGGAGACCCGCTCGACCTCCATGAGGTCGTCGCGGTGCTCGACAGGAGTGGCAGGCTCGATGCCGACGGCTATGCCAGCGATGCGGACTGGTTCGAGCTGACCCGGGACCACCGGTACACGGACGCGGTCCGCCGCGTCCACGAGGCAGCGACGAACCAGGTCGAGAACCGGGCGAACGTGCTCCTCAGCTTCGACGAGCCGTTCTTCTACGGTAGCAGGCTGTTCGATCTGATCGTCGATCTTGCCGGCACCCATGGCAACCTGGCGGCGCCCTCGACGCTCGGCTTCGTCATGTGCAACTATCTCGAGCCACCCGCGTTCCTGCGCACGACCGCGATGCGCCGCTGCCTGGCGCTGCCGCCACCGCGGTAATGGCGCCGACCGCCGCATGCTGCGATGGGCGGCGCTCCATGCCCGCCCCTGCCCCGCGAGCCCCGCCGCGCCCGCTCACCGCCCGTCGTGGAAGCTCTCGCCGCGCCGCGCCATGTCGACCAGCGCCTCCGGCGGGCGCAGGTCGTCGCGGCCGCTCTCGACCAGGCGATCCAGGCGCCGCAGCACCTCGTCGAGCCCCATCGCGTCGGCCCAGCGCAGCAGCCCGCCGCGGAATGGCGGGAAGCCGGTGCCCAGGACCATCCCCAGATCGACTTCGACGGGTCGTTCGACGACGCGCTCCTCGAGGCAGCGCACCGCCTCCGACACCATCGGCAGCAGCAGCCGGTCCTGGATGTTGGTGACGATGGCCATGCCGCTCGCGTCCGCCGTACCGGCCGTGGTCGCCGTGCCCGCCTCATCGCGCGCTGGCAGGAGGCGGTAGACCCGGTCGTCCGGATACGGGTCGCGGCCCGTCACGTGCCGGTAGAAGCCGCGACCGTTCTTGCGACCCAGCCGGCCGTCGTCGAGCAGGGCGGCCAGCACCGGCGCGGTGCGCGAGCGCGCGCCATCGCCGATCGCCGCCGGCTGGTGCCCACCGGCGCCGCCGGTGCCAGCGCCTCCGCCGCTGCCAGCGCCTCCGCCACCACCGCCACCGCCGCCGCCTGCGCCCAGCGCCTCCGCGGCGTGATGGGCGACGTCGAGACCGACCTCGTCGAGGAGCCTGAGCGGCCCCATCGGCATTCCGAAGTTGTACATGGCGCGATCGACCTGCTCGACCGGGACGCCGTCTTCGAGCAGCCGGCAGGCCTCGTCGAAGTACGGCGCCAGGATCCGGTTGACCAGAAAGCCGGGTCGATCGGCAACGACGATCGGGGTCTTGCCGAGACGCCGGGCGAGAGCGACGACGGTCGCGACGGTCGTGTCATCGGTCGTCCCGCCGTCGCCGCGCACCACCTCGACGAGCGCCATGCGGTGCACCGGATTGAAGAAGTGCATGCCGCAGAAACGCTCCGGTTGGCGGAGGGCGCTCGCCAGGTCCGCCAGTCGGAGCGACGAGGTGTTGGTGCAGACGACGCAGTCGTCGCGCACCACCTGGTCGAGCTCGCGCAGCACGCCCCGCTTGACGTCGAGCTTCTCGACCACCGCCTCGACCACCAGGTCGACCCGCCCGAAGCCCGAGGCGTCGGTGGTGGGCGCGATGCGCGCCAGCGCCTCCTCCTTGGCGCGGTGCTCCAGACGGCCGCGCGCGACCTGCCGCTCGAGGCGCGACCGTCCCGCGGCGAGTGCCCCGGCGAGCGCCTCGTGCTCGACGTCCCGGAGGCGCACGTCCAGGCCGCAGGTACCGGCGAGGGTCGCGATGCCGCCCCCCATGACCCCGGCGCCGACGACGCCGAGGCGGTCGACCGGCCGCGCCGCGGCGAGGGACACGCCGGTCGTGCCAGCGCTGCGCTCGCCCTTCCGCGCCGCCTCGGTGGCGAGATGCAGCGCCATCAGATTCTGGCAGACCGGTCCGGTGACGAGCTCGGCGGCAAAGGTCGACTCGAGCAGGTAGCCGGCGCGATGGCCGCGTGCCATGCCGATCTGCATCGCCTCCAGGATCTTGGGCGGCGCCGGGTAGTGTCCACGCGTCTTCGAGAAGATCGCCTCGCCGGCGCGCGCGAAGAGTCGCGAGCGCCCGATCGAGGTGCCTTCGAGCAGCCGCTCGCCGAAGGTGAAGTGCGGGTGCGCCCGGCGCGGACCGCGATGCTCCTCGATCGCGCGGCGCACGAACTCGAGCACCCGATCGGCGAAGACGTCGTGCGGCATGACCGCATCGGCGAGACCCAGACGCCCGGCCTCCGCCGCACCGAGCAGCTTCCCGGTCAGCGCCAGGTCGAGGGCGCGGCGCACGCCGAGGAGCTGCGGCAGACGCTGGGTCCCCCCCCACGCCGGGATCACCCCGAGCTTCACCTCCGGCAGTCCGATGCGTGTCGCGGCGTCATCGGACAGCAGCCGGAAGTGGCTGGCGAGCGCCAGCTCCGCGCCGCCGCCGAGACAGGCGCCGTCGACCGCGGCGAAGACCGGCACGCGCAGGGTCTCGACGCGGGCGAAGACGCGCTGACCGAGGCGCGAGGCCTCCATGACCTCGACCTTGTCGCGGGCCGCGGCGATGGCATGGATGTCGGCACCGGCGATGAAGCAACGCGGCTTGTGGCTGCGGGCGATGACGGCGGTCGAGTCCGTGGCGCGCGCCACCTCGTCGAGGAGTCGCTCGAGCTCGAGCAAGACCTCCGGGGTCAGGATGTTCACCGGGCGGCCCGGCGTGTCGAACGTCAGGTAGAGGATGCCCTCCGGACCCTGATCCAGGAAGACGGCCGGCGCCGGCCGGGGCCCGGGCGGCGCGCTGCCGGCGGGCGGCGGAGCGTGGATCACCGGCTCGGGCGGCGGCTCCGGGAACGGTAGCTCCGGGGCCGGCGGCGGGCTCGGTGGCAGCGTCGGCGGCACGTCCGGCACCGGCGAGTGGGACGCATCCGGCGGGCCGGGCGCATCCGGCGAGCCGGGCGCATCCGGCGGGCCGGGCGCATCCGGCGGGCCGGGCGGCGTCGGTTCCGTGCCGGGCCGGTCGGGGTCGTGTGGGTCGCGCGGCGTGCGATCGTCGCGCAGCTCGCCCTGGTCGTGCACCTCAGCCGTCCTTTCGGTTCAGTGATCCGCGCGCCCCGTCACCGCCGTGCGCGTGCCATGCCTCCGGCACTGCATCAGCGCTGCATCAACGCTGCATCAGCGCTCCACGACCATCGCCATGCCCTGGCCGCCACCGACGCACAGCGTCGCCAGTCCCAGCCGCGCCCCACGCTCCGCCAGCTCCCGGAGCAGCGTCAGCACGAGCCGCGCGCCACTGGCGCCGACCGGGTGACCGAGGGCGATCGCGCCACCGTGGACGTTCAGCCGCTCGTGATCGATCTCGCCGATCGGTGTCGAGCGGCCGAGCTCCCGGGTGGCGAAATCGCGCGAGGCGAAGGCGGCGTCGTTGGCCAGCACCTGGGCCGCGAAGGCCTCGTTCATCTCGATGAGGTCGATGTCGCGCAGCTCGACGTGCGCGCGGTCGAGGGCCAGCGGCGTGGCGAAGGCGGGACCGAGCCCCATCTGGCGGGGATCGACGCCGACCGCGGCGTGCGACCGGATGCGACCGAGCGGCGTCCGTCCCAGCTCGCGGGCGCGGTCGGCGGACATGACCAGCACGGCCGCCGCGCCGTCGGTGATGCCGCAGGCGTTGCCGGCGGTCACCGTGCCCCAGCGCCGATCGAAGACCGGCTCGAGCGCGGCCAGCGCCTCGGCCGACTGGTGGTCGCGCGGGCCCACATCGGTGGCCACCGGACCGACCGCGTGGTCGCGCGGGAAGACCGGCACGATCTCGTC
>JASFRE010000224.1:0-7356 GCA_050115055.1 Candidatus Eiseniibacteriota bacterium
AGATCATCCTCGAGTCGAACCTCGTCGCCGGCCCCTACCAGTGGTTCCGGGACGGTCAGCCGTTGCCCGGCGAGACGTCGGCCAGCCTGACCTTCGCGACGCTCGGCGCCGGCGACGTCGGCCTCTTCCACTGCGAGGGTGATGGGCAACCATCGCGGGCCATCGACATCGTGATCGCGCCGGCGACCGGCACCGGTGGCGCGTCGGCGACCGGTCCGGGCGCGGTCCCGGCGCTCGGTCCCGGCCGGCCCAACCCGTTCCTCCACGCCACGTCGTTCGCCCTGTCGCTCGCCGACCCGACGCCGGTGCAGCTGGCGGTCTACGACGTGACCGGCCGTCTGGTGACGCTGCTGGTCGATGAACGCCTCGCGGCCGGCGAGCACGAGCTCAGCTGGGAGCCGCGCGAGACCGCGCCAGGCGTCTACTTCCTGCGCCTCACCACGGGGACGGCTGGCGCGGCCACGTCGCAGGTGCGCAAGGTGACGCTGCTCGACTGACGGCGGTGCATCGGCGCCCGAGGTGAACTCGGGCAGCGGTCGGGGAACCGCCGGTGGTTCCCGACCGCCGCCCGGACCGGCCCCGAGCTCCCGCCGATCCCGAGCTCCCGCTGGTCACGTGGTCGGTGCCCGGTACCGACTCGCTGCCGAGGCGAAGTGCTGGCACCTCGCGCCTACGGCAGGCGAACGAAGCGTTCGACGACCTGCGACCGGTCGGTGACGAGGCGGACGAAGTAGACCCCGCCCGCAGTGCGCCGGCCGGCCGCCGTGGCACCGTCCCAGTGGGCGATGTGCTGACCGGCGGCACGCGAACCGTCGATCAGGACGGCGACGCTCCGACCGAGAACGTCGTAGACACCGAGACGGACTGCCGAGGCGGCGGGCAGCCGGAACGCGACGCGCGCACCGGCACCGGCGAGATCGGGCGCCACGCGAACGGTCGCGATGGGGCCCGAGTCCACGGAGGCGGCGTCGGCCACCGCGGTCGTGCCACCGCGCGGGACGAAGACGACGGCACGCTCCGGCCCCCATGCCTGGCCCCAGAAGCCGCGCGCCACGATCCAACCATTCTCGTTGATCGCCTTCGCCTCCTCCAGGTTGAAGCCGGCCGGCAGCGTCGCGAGATCCTCGAGATCGCGGAGACCGTAGTCGGCGTTCCAGATGAAGGCGCGCCACTCCAGGCCGCCATCGAGGGCAGCACCCACCAGCGTGCCCTCGCTGTTGACCGCTCGGGGGTGGACGTCCATGGGGCGGCCGCCCCCGAGGCCGGGCAGGAACGTGAAGCCCGCCGCTTCCGACCAGAGGAAGCCGGCAATGTCGCTGCCGTCGTTGTAAGAGCCCTCGCCGGCCACGTTGCCGTTGTCGCTCACGTCCACCGCCCGGGTGATGCCGGTGCCGCTCGGATTCAGCATGCCGTGCAGATCGATGTAGCGCTCGGCCGGCACGTCGAGCACGAAGCTCTTCTCGTCGCCCGGCTCACCCGTCAGGCTGCGGCTGCCGGCGAGCAACCCGGCATCGTTGATCGCATAGGCCCGCCAGGTCGTGGGCGGCACGCCCAGGTCCTCGAGGTAGCGGCTGCCGTTCGTCGCATCCCAGACGAAGGCCAGCGTGCGCTCGCTGATGCCCGCCGTGCCACAGACGACGTTCTGGTTGCTGAGGTCACGGATACCGATGCCGGCCCCGCCACCTGGATGTGGGATCAGCTCGTAGACCCCCGGCGACCAGTAGATGGCGCTGCCGGCAGCGGTGACGCCCGAGTTGTTGATGTGGGAGCCGCCGACATCGGCGGCCATCTTGCCGTCCTCCGGGGTCCAGAGAAACCGCGCGGTCGTGGTCCCCTCGAAGTAGGCCGAGCCCACCGCGACGTTCAGGTCATTCAAGTCTCCGATCGTCGAGGTGGCGAACTGGTACGACGCGTCCCAGGGCTCGACGACGTGGGCGTCATACTCCGGCTGCGCGCTCGCCGCCCCGGGGAACGACGCCCCGATCAGGAGGACGAGCGGCGCCAGGGGCGAGCCCCGGAAGGGCCAGGACGGCCGGAGACCGCAGCCCTGCCGTCGGGATCGGCGCAACAGCCCGGATCGAGCGGCCCGTGCGGACCGACTGGATGGAGCGGATCGAGAGCGTCGAGCGATGCGGGGGCGTCGAGCGATGCGGGGCATGGCGTTCATCTTTCTCCTGGTTGAACGAGCACGACACCGATCCCGTGCTCGCCTCTGGATACGCGCCGGTCGGTGATCCGACTGGCGATCGCGGATGGCGTATGGCATGCCGGGCGGTCGCCCGTTGGACCCCGCCCGGGATGACGTCACCTGTACGGACGGTGTCAGCGCCGGCACGATACGACGGAGTTCAGCATCGCCGACCCGGGCTCCGGGCAGGTCACCGGGGCCCGGATGCCAGCGGCGACCTGACGCGTCTCAGGGTGCGTCAGGCAACGCGGTGTCGATGCGGTCAGCGGAGTCGATGCGGTCAGCGGAGTCGACGCGCTCAGCAGTCCCGATGCGGTCAGAGGTCGACGGGCTGAAAGTGCGGAAAGCGCTCGCCGCCCTCCTGCAGCTCTCCCAGGGCCGGAAAATCGGCAATCCGGCCCATGGCCTCCCAGAGCCGGGCGACGGCTGGCCGGTCATGGGCCTGTTTCGCCGCTTCCCTCGAGCGCCACTCGAAGATCTCGATGTAGGTGCCGTCCTGACCGCGCACGAGGAGTGCCGGCCGATCGGTGACGAGCCCCAGCTCGCGGAGGGCGGGCAGGTGCTCGCGGATGAGGGCGCGGAGCTCCGCATCCTTGCCGGCGTGGGGACGATACAGCGCGAAGACGACCTCGGGCGTCATCTGCAGTCTCCTCCTGGCGATCGGGTCCGATCCGGCAACCGGTCCTCGCCTCAACCGGTTCCTGCACATCGAGATCCAACCTCCTGCAATCGAAGAGGTTGCGGGTGGAGCTCGTGCCCCCGGTGGGATCGCGCGAGACCGGGGACCCACCGCTGCCGGGCCGCCGGTTCGGCCCGTCCGGAGGACGCCGCCTCGAGGCGCCTGATACACGTCGCCGGCACGTCGCCCGGGGGCACCGGCGTGCCCGCCCGGCGTGCCGGTCCCGGATCATCCCCGCGCCGGCGTCGATCAGGGTATCGTCCCCGGCAACCCGGTCCCTGCTCGCCGACGGATCGTCCAGCACGCGGTGACCACCTCGAGGTGACGGCGCACGGGCGGTCGGGTCCTGCCCCCATGCAACGACTTGGATCCTGGCGGATCGTGACCCAGGAGGTGACCCTTGAACTGGACGCGGACTCTCCTCGCGGCGGTGGTCGGCGGCATCGTGATGTGGCTCGCGAGCTTCGTACTGCACGGCCTGATCATGGGCGGGACCTACATGCAGTACCCGGGGGTCTTCACGCAGGAGCAGACCAACCCCTTGCTGTTCCTCGTCGTGGAGATCCTGGTCGCCTTCCCGGCGGCGGTGATCTTCGCCCGCACACGCGGCGCCTGGGCGGCCGGCGTCGCGGGCGGCCTCGTGTACGGATTCTGGCTTGGCCTGATCGGTGGCTTCGCCCAGCTCTTCAACCCGCTGGTCATGGCGGGATTTCCCTACTACATGGGCTGGTGCTGGTTCGGGATCAACGTCATCGTGAGTCTCGTGCTGGGCGCCGTGTTCGGCATCATGATCCGCCGGCCCGCCGCCTAGCCGACTGGCCCACCCCCCACGGCCGCGGCGAAGAAGGCGGCACTGTCGCGCGCGAACTCCTGTCGCGACGTGTCCCAGCTGTAGAACATGTGCCCGCCCCGGTAGCTGGCCGTGGTCAGGCGGCTGCGCTGCTCCGGGGTCAGCTTCATGAGCTCGACGAGACGCCGGCTGCTGTAGTAGGGCGTCACCAGGTCGAAGTAGCCGTGCGCCAGGAAGACCTGCATGTGCTCGTTCAGGCTCATGCCGTAGCGCAGGTCGTCCATCGCCCCCTTCAGCTTCTCGAAGACGTGCTTGGACTCGCTGTCCTTCCAGGCGGTGTTGACGTCCATGGATAGCAGCCGGTAGTCGAGATCGGTCTCGACGCCCAGGTTCGTCCGGAGCTGGTGGTTGATGGCGCCGGTGAAGAGGCGGTCGATCGAGAACAGGGTCGGGTCCGGCCCCTCGTAGCTGTTGCGGTCCGGGAACGGATCCGTCGTGGTGATCGAGGCATCGTAGTGGCCACAGAGGCGCCGCTGGTCGCGCAGGAGCTCCCGGCAGAACAGGGTCGAGGCGATGCGCCCGCCGGCCCGCCCGAGCAGATCGGCCGGCAGGCCGCAGAGACCGGCCATGCGCTCGAGCAGTGCGGAGCGCTCCGTCTCGGGAAGCGCCGTGCCCTGCACCAGGTAACGCGGCAGCTCGCCGGTGGCGAAGGCCTCGGCCGTGCGCAGCACCTGCTCGAGGGTGGCGTCGTCTGGCACGTTGCGGGCGCGTCCGTGATGGAATGCGGCCGCCACCAGCGACGGGAAGAGCTCGATCCAGTAGGTCAGGTCGTAGTCCGTCCCGGTCAGCGAATCGACCTCGATGGCGGGCGAGATCAGCACGGCGCCGCACAGGCCGACACCGTGGCTCTCCTGGAGCTTGCGGGCCATCTTGGCAACACGGAATCCGCCATAGCTCTCTCCCGCGACGAAGATCGGCGAGGTCCAGCGATGGTGCTTCGACAGGAAGCGCCGGATGAACTCGCCGAGCGAGTCGAGGTCCTTGCCGACATCCCAGAACTCGGGGTTCTCCTTGGGGTCGTCCGACTCGGGCTTCGCCTTGGCCTCCTCCGCTCCGGAGGATGATCCGGCGCTCCCCTTCTTCTCGGGCTTGAGCGCCCGGCTGAATCCGGTGCCGACCGGATCGATGAACACGAGGTCGGTGAAGGCGAGCCAGGTCTCGGCGTTGTCGACGACACGCGTCGGCGGCACGGGAAGCGAGCCCGAGTCCCCGAACACGACCCGCTGCGGACCGAGCGCGCCCATGTGGAGGTAGGCCGAGGCCGCGCCGGGCCCGCCGTTGAACACGAAGGTCAGCGGCCGGTCGGTGCCGCCGTTCTTCGCCAGGTAGGCGGTGTGAAACAGGTGCGCGACCGGCTTGTGGATGCGACGCAGGGTGATCCACTCGGCGATTGCCCGGTACTCGAGCGCTCCCTGGGCGAGCTCGAGGTGCCCCTCGCGAGTCGCCGTCGGCATCGGGAACGGCGTCTCCTCCGTCGTCTTGCTGACTCCGGAGTCCGGGGGCTGCTCGGTCGTCGTCTCGGCGGGGCTCTCGAGCGCCGCCTTCCGTCTGCTCTCTTTCGTCATCGTCGTCCCCGTGGTCGTCGGTCCCTTGGTGATCCCGGGGTCCGCCGGCAACCCACCGAGCGGCGGCGGGCGGGTCGGAGGCAGCGGAACCGCGGGCGGCCTGCGCGAGCCCGCAGTGGACCAGATCGGTGGCCGGTCGCGCAAGGGCGTGGTCGGGCCCGAGCGCCCGGCCGGCGGTGGGCCCGCGGTCGAGACCAGCGGGCCGGCCGGCTGCCACGCTGCCACCAGGCGATCGCCTGGCTGGCTGGCCGCCTGCGACCACCGCCGCGCCTGGCCGACGCCAGCCGCCCGGGGCGCCGGCGCACGGCGTCCCCCCCGCTCCGTCACTCCACGTCCGGCCGCCGTCTCCACGTCGACGCCACCGCCCGGTCGTCGGACCGTGTCCGGGCCCGTCCGCCACGCCGCCGTCGACGGCTCATCGTGACAGCTCATGTCAACAACCCGCCGGCAACCGGTTGACATGCGTCCGGATGATGTCGACGCGCCGTGGGCTGCAAGGTGGGGTCGTTCGTTAAGTCACGATTCCCCGGCAACGTATGTTGACACCGCAAGGTGTGTGCAGCATCGCGTCGACCCGGCGCGTGGTGTCACCGCACTGCGTCCGCAGGGACACGATGCACTGGGCTCTCGCGATCCATGCCTCCGGCGGCGTCGACCGCTTGACGCGCGCTGCCGGAGCAACGCCATGCACGTGCCTCGCTTCGAGACGTCGGACGACGTCCGCGACGCCGCGCGCAGGCGTGACGCATGCGCGTGTCACCTGTGCATCCCGGTTTCGACCGTGTGGTCGAATTCTGTTCTTCTCAACCGCGCGCGCGACATGTATGGTCGAATCAAGGCACGTCCCGACGCTCGTTGCACACCCCCGGAATGCCGCACTCGCGAACGCCGGCCTGGACTCGATCCTCGCGACGGGCACGGAGATTCGTACCACAAACACGCACGGAGGACGCCGTATACGGACGTTCATGCCTTGATGGAGCAGTTGTCTCAGGAGTTCTCCCCTCATGATTACCGGTCTCGAGGAAATCAAACGCAGTGAACGGGTCGCAGTCCTGTTGTGCGAGGGCTACTCGCACCAGGAGATTGCGGACATTCTGAACGTCGCACCGGCCACGGTCGGGCGTGACCGCAAGAAGGCCGTCAACGATGGCGTTCTGGGTCCCACGCGCCCGACCCTGATCATGTCTCATGAGAAGAGGGAGAAGATCCTCCTCTCGATCGATGATCCCGATCCCGCCCGGCGCCTGGAGCGTCGGCTCAAGAGCTGCGAGATCGGCCACATCCGCGTCGTGCGCACGGGGCGCGACGCGCGCGAGACGGCCCGCCGCGTCTCGGTCGCCGCTGCTGGCAGCCTCGAGAAGGCGGTGTCGCTGGTCTCCCGCGAGATCCACCGGATCGGCCTCACCTGGGGCATGCACCTGCGCACCCTCATCGACAGCGCGCACCTGCCCGAGGGGCAGTCCGCGAACATCCGGCTGGTGCCGCTCAGCGGTGAGATCTCCTTCGTTTCCGACGATGCGCGCTTCGAGCGCGCCAGGCGGTACGCATCGAACCGCCTGGTGCATGATCTCGCCTGGCGCCTCGGTTTGCCGGTCACCCATGCCCACTGGCTGAATGCGCCGGCCATGATCGCTCGCAGTTTCCTGGGGCGTCCCCGCGATCTGGCGATCGCCTGGGAGCTGATCGAGAACGACCCGACCGTCCGCGCCATCCTCGGGATCCGCAACAGCCGGTTGCAGCACCGGCGCGGCGCCGTCGCCCGGGTCGGCACGCTGCTGACCGGGATCGGGGCGCTGGGCGTCGATTCGATCTCCAGCGACTTCGGCATCTTCGAGTTCTCCGCCGAGGAGCTCGAGGCGCTGCGGGCGGAGGGCATCGTCGGTGACATCAACGGTCACCTGATCCACGCCAGCGGCGAGGAGGTTCCGAGGCAGTCGATGGCCGGTCAGCACAACCAGCTGGCGGTCGGGGCGTCACCTCTCGAGATGCGGCGCATCGCCGACCGGCGGCGCCACCGCAGTCACTATCCGGGCCTGGGCGTCGTGCTCGTCGCCGCCGGGGCGCACAAGGC
>JASFRE010000225.1:0-7352 GCA_050115055.1 Candidatus Eiseniibacteriota bacterium
GGGCATCACGCACTCGCTGTGCTCGATCGAGTTCGAGAACAACCGGCCGCTCTACGACTGGTTCGTGCGCGAGGTCGGCACGCCGCACACGCCGAGACAGATCGAGTTCGCGCGCCTGGAGATGAGCCACACGATCGTCTCGACGCGCCGCCTGCGCCGGATGATCGAGGACGGCTACATCCGCGGCTGGGACGATCCACGGCTCGTCACGATTCGCGGCATGCGGCGTCGCGGCTACCCGCCGGAGGCGATCCGCGACTTCTGCGATCGGATCGGCGTCGCCAAGCGCGCCAGCCTGGTCGAGCTGCAGCAGCTCGAGTACAGCGTGCGCGAGTACCTGAACCGTCACGCTCCGCGCTACATGGCGGTCCTGAACCCGCTCCGCGTGGTGATCGAGAACTTCCCGGAGGGCCGTGTCGAGGAGATGGAGGCGGTCAACAACCCCGAGGATCCGGGAGCCGGCACGCGCCGGGTGCCGTTCACGCGCGAGCTCTGGATCGAGCGTGACGACTTCCGCGAGGAGCCGCCGCGGAAGTTCCACCGGCTGTCACCGGGCAGGGAGGTCCGGCTCCGCTACGGCTTCATCGTCAAGTGCGTCGACCTGGTGAGGGATGCCGCGACCGGCGAGATCACCGAGCTTCGCTGCACCTACGATCCGGAGACGCGGGGCGGTACGCCCTCCGACGGGCGCAAGGTGCGCGGCACCATCCACTGGGTGTCGGCAGCCCACGCGGTGCCGGCCGAGGTGCGGCTCTACGACTCGCTCTTCACCGTGCCCGAGCCGACCAACGTGCGTCGCGACGGCGAGGTCGTCGACTACGTCGAGTTCATCAACCCGGACTCGCTCGAGCTTCTCGAGCACTGCCAGCTCGAGCCGGCGCTCGGCGCCCTCGAGCCCGGGGAGCGCGTCCAGTTCGAGCGACTCGGCTACTTCTGCGTCGATCCGGACTCGAACGTCACCCGTCGCGTCTTCAACCGCACCGTGACGCTGCGCGACAGCTGGGCGAAGATCGAGGCGAAGATGCAGGCGGCCGCGGGCGGCGGCACGCACTAGGAGCAGGCGGCATGCCCAAGGCCCGTGTCACCGTACCGCACGCGCTCGGCAAGCAGGCCGCCGAGCAGCGCCTTGCACACGTCATCGGCGAGCTGCGGGAGCGCTACGGCGGCGAGGTCGACGACCTCGAGGAGTCGATCGTCGGTGGGACGCGCCGCTTCGCCTTCTCGGCGCGCGGCTTCCACATCGCTGGCGAGATGACGGTCCGCGACTCCGAGGTCGCGTTCGAGTGCCGGCTGCCGCTCATCGCTACTGCCTTCAAGGGACGGGTGGAGAGCGAGGTGCGGACCCGGCTCGAATCCCTGCTGGCGTGAGCGCCGTCGCCGAGCGCACGGCACAGTGCACGAGGAGGTAGCAAGCCGATGAGCGCGTCCGAGTCTCCCGTCGTCCAGGGATCGCCGGCCAGGGGGAGCCGGCACCGCCTGATCTACTCGACCTTGCTGATCCTGCTCTCCGTGGTGGGCATCGGCGTCATGCGTTTCCTGCCGCAGCACGCGCTGGTCTACTGGCTGATCATGGTGCCGATCTTCGGCATCGTGTCCGTCATCCGCTCCTGGCGCTGGATGGGACGGCAGGGCGTGCGGCGGTCGGTGCTCGTTCGCCGGCAGGTCCTGCACTGGGCCGGCCTCCTCCTGGCACTGCTCCTGATCTTCCTGATGGAGGACACGAGCGCCGTGGACAGCGAGGCCGCCGGGCTCGCCGCCATGCTCACCGTGGCGCTGGCCACCTTCCTGGCCGGAGTGCACTTCGACTGGCACCTGATCCTGGTCGGGCTGGTGCTCGGCCTCACCGTCATCGTGGGGTTGCTCGCCGAGCGGTTCTTCTGGATCCTGCTGGTCCCGGTGCTCGTGGTCCTGGTCGTCATGTACCTGTGGCGCCGGCCGGCACCGCAGCCCGGCGGGCCGGGTGGCGGCCCGGGTGGCGGACCGGGTGGCGGCACGGGTGGGGAGTTCGGTGGATGAGGTCACGCACCTCCTGACGGTCGGGGCCGCGTCGGCCCGGGCGATGCGCTGCACTCGACGGCCGCCCGCCGTCCTCGCGACCGCGGCCTCCACCCTGCTCCTCGTCCTGCCTCTGGTCCTGGCCCCGGGATGCGGCGATGACGACGGCAGCCGGCCCGACGGATCGACCGACTACGGGACCTGCGTGCCGCATCCCTTCTCGGTGTCGCCGGTCGCGATCGCCGACATCCGCTCGATCGCGCCGCTCGGCAACCTGAACCCGCCGGGGCACGTGATGCCGACCGAGCACATGTATGTCTACCTGCGGCTGGCGCCGGGGGGTGAGCAGACGGTGGTGACCCCGCTGCACGCCCCGTGCGACCTGACCGTCACCATGGCTCGTGCCACCGAGCATGTCCATGCCGGCTTCGTCGACTTCGCGCTGACCGGCGCGCCCTGCAACGACCTGACCCTGGTGCTCGGTCACGTCTCGAGCCTCGAGGAGTCGCTGTTCGGCGACACGACGACGCTCGAGGGGTGGCAGTACGACGGCGAGTACGACGGCGGCGACGAGATCTACCGTGGCTGGGTGCGCTGGTTCGAGGTCGGCGTGACCGCCGGTGCGCGTCTCGGTACTGCCGGCGGCCATCCGGGGCAGTGGGCGCTGGACGTCGGGGTGTTCGACCTGCGCACACCGAGCGGCACGACGGCGAATCCGGCCCGCTGGCGGCAGAGCTCGCTCCACGCCGCATGCATGTTCGACCTGTTTGCCGACGGTCCGGTGCGCGACTCGCTCGTTGCCCTGCTCGACCGCGAGCCGTTGCCCGCCGACCCGACGCCGTGCGGTGCGGTGCACCAGGACGTCGTGGGCACGGCGCACGGGGCCTGGTTCCTCGCCGGCACTCCCAACCAGCGTCCCGAGGACAACCACCTGGCGCTCGTCTGGCACAGCACCCGGCCGTCCATGGCGGCGATCTCGGTCGGCCGCGCGGTCCCGACCCTCGACAGCAACGTCTATGCCTTCACGCCGGCGGATACCGGCCGGTTGAACCGCACGTTCACCGCGGTCACGCCCGGTCCGCAGCCGTTCGGCTACGCCCACGCGATGCTCGACGGCGTCGTGCTGGTGCAGCTGCCGGTCGCCGACACGCTGTGGATCGAGCGCATCGCCGCCAGCCCGGCCGACCCGGAGAGCTGGGTGTTCACCGACCGGCACTCCGTGTTCGCGCGCTGACCGTGAGCGGCTGGTGGCGCCGCCGCCCCCGCCCGCCCCCGCGTTGCGGGTTGATTCCGCGACCCGGCTGCCGCAGACTGACGACCCCCCATGGTCGCCCGCCCCCGGCCGACGTGAGCCACCATCGAGAGAGCACAGCGCATGCTCGCGCATGCACGAGGAGTCGTCCGATGGATACCCGGATCTTGCTGGTTCGTCACGGTGCCACGACGCTGTCCGCGGAGGACCGCTTTGCTGGATCCGTGGATCCCGACCTGTCCGAGGCGGGGCGTGCCCAGGCGGCGAGCCTCGGGCGTCGCCTCGCGGAGGAGCCACCCGACGTCGTCTACTCCAGTCCGATGCGGCGCACGCTGGCCACCGCAGAGCTCGTCACCGGCGGTGCGCGACCGATCACACCGGTCCCGGAGTTCAAGGAGATCCACCATGGACACTGGGAACAGAAGACACGTGAGGAGGTCCAGGCCTCGTTTCCCGACGAGTACGCGGCCTGGGAGCGTGATCCGTTCACCTTTGCACCGGCCGGTGGTGAGTCGGGCCTGGCCGTGCTTGCCCGCAGCCTGCCGGCCTTGCTCGCGATCGCGACACGTGATGTCGGACGGCGTGTCCTCGTGGTCTCCCACAAGGCCACGATCCGCCTCATGATCGGCCACCTGCTCGGGTTCGATCTGCGCTTCTACCGGGACAAGCTCGATCAGAGTCCGTGCGCTCTCAACATCATCGACATGCGACCGGGCGGCGAGGCGCGCCTGCTGCTCTATAACGACGTCTCGCACTACGACCGCATCCCGGACCCGGTGGGGAGGCGCCTGTCGCCGGTCTGGACCGGCTGACACCGGTGAGTTCCAGATGCGCCTGCGGATCGCCGGGCTTGATGGCACGCAGCGGCTTGCCGTGATGGGTGGCCTGACCGTGCGTCCTCATGGCTCCTCCTGGGTGACCGTCCATGCCGTGCCTCACAGCTGCATGCTTCGCCTGGCGAGCGCACCGCGGTCGGCGTCAGCATCACGGTCCTCGGACGCGGCGCGAGAGGCTCAGCGGAGATCGAAGGCAATCGATGCCACGGCGTAGTGCAGCCAGGCGAAGTTGTAGACCTCGTCGACGTCCGCGCCGCCCTCGATCGTCCGATAGCCCGCCGTGACGCTGATCATCGAGCTCAGGTGGCGGCGAACCCTGAGCGCCAGGTCGATGGCGCGGCCCGGTCCACCGGCCAGCGCATCGAGGTCGAGCTCGACCCTCCAGCGATCATCGAGCCGGCGGTCGCCGGCGAGGTGCAACAGCGGCACGAAACCCACGTCGGTGTCCGAGGCGCTGAGTCCCTCCTGCGCGAGCGCGACCTCGGCGTCCCGGATCTTGGCGGTGAAGCCGATCTGCCAGGTCCAGCGGTCTCCCCGGAAGAAGCGGTAGCTGTACGTCAGGCGCCAGGAGTTGAACCGGTAGGTCGCGTCGGTCGACCTTCCGGCGGCGAAGGTCGAGCCGGCGAAGTCGATCGGGACGTCGAGCGTCTCGGTGCCCCGGATGGTGAGTGGCGCGGCCAGCAGCCGCAGCGCGTGTCGCTCGCCGATCTGCCAGGTCAACGTGGCCCGACCGGCGGCGAAGGGGCCATTGCCGGTGACGTCGATGGCCGAGAAGCGGGTGGCGGCAGCATCGTTGGGGATCTGAACGTCGTTCTTGCCCTGCCAGAGCGCCGCGCCCTCGATCTCCAGCCGGAGCGCCGGCACATGTGGCTGCGCGATGACAGGCCTCGCCTCGAGTGCCAGGCCGGCGATCGAGCACACCCATCCGATCGTCATCGATCCCCACCGGCTGGCCGCGAACCAAGCTCGCTCGCGACCCTGCGGTGCGTGTTCTGCTCTCGACAAGGCATCCTCCTGGGGCCGCGGCGCCCGGACCGTTGACCGGCCGTGTCGTGGGTCGATCGCCGCGTCCGGGCAGTGACTGGGGCCGAAGCGGTGCTCCGCGGCCGCGCCCGCTCAGTAGGCCTCCCCGGCTGCCGACAGACGGCGATCGAGGTCGTAGGCGGCACTGATCAGCGCCAGATGGGTGAAGGCTTGCGGCACGTTGCCGAGGAACTCGCCCCGGGAACCCAGTTGCTCCGAGAAGAGGCCGAGCCGGTTCGCATAGCCCTGGATCTTGTCGAACAGGTAGCGCGCCTTCTTCAGATCTCCCGATCGCGACACGCACTCGATGTACCAGAAGGAGCAGATCGAGAACGTGCCCTCCCGGCCGTCGAGCTCGTCCGAGAACGCCTCGCCGACGTTGTACCGGTAGACCAGCGAGTCCTCCACGAGATCGTTCTCGATCACCCGCAGGGTGGAGAGCCAGCGAGGATCGCGCGGGCCGATGAATCGGACCAGGGGCATCATCAGCGTCGACGCATCCATGGCCGTGCCGCCCTTGAACTGCACGAAGGCTCCGCGCTCAGCGTCCCAGAACTCCTCGAAGACGCTCCGGTAGATCGCGTCGCGCGCCTCGAACCAGCTGGGGACCGGCGCCGGCAGCGACCGCTTCCTCGACAGCCGGATGGCGCGATCGAGCGCCACCCAACACATGACCCGCGAGTACAGGAACTCGCGGTTGCCGCCGCGGACCTCCCAGATCCCCGCGTCGGGCTTGCGCCAGTTGTCGCAGACGAACTCGACGAGGCGGATGACCTGCGTCCAGAGATCGTACGAGATCGGCTCGCCGTGCTTGTCATGGAGATAGATCGAGTCCATCAGCTCGCCGTAGATGTCGAGCTGGAGCTGATCGTGGTTGTCGGAGCCGATCCGGATCGGCAGGGAGTTCATGTAGCCCTCGAGGCCCTGGAGCTGCCGTTCCGCGGGGGCAGGTTTGCCGTCGATCCCGTACATGATCTGCAGCGAGCTGCCATCGTCGAGCTCGGCGCAGCGCGCCTGGATCCAGTGCATGAAGGAGGTCGCCTCGTCGGTGAAGCCGACGCGCATCAGGGCGTAGACGGTGAAGGCCGCGTCCCTGATCCAGGTGTAGCGATAGTCCCAGTTGCGTACCCCGCCGATCTCGTTCGGAAATCCGAAGCACGGTGCCGCGACGATCGAACCGAACTCGTGCGACGTCAGGAGCTTCAGTGCCAGGGCGGAGCGGTGTACCAGCTCGCGCCAGGCGCCGGTGTATGTCGAGCGCGAGATCCAGCGGTGCCAGAAGTCCTGCGTGCGTTTGAAGGCGCTGCTGGCGTAGTCCCGGACCGTCGATGGAGACTCGACACCCTCTCCGGCCTGCTCCAGGACGAACGGAGCATTCTCGCCGCACCGCAGGGTGAATTCGGCCACGGCCGCCCCGTCCACGATCTCGACCGGGACGCTGCTGCGCAGCCGCAGGACGAGCCCATCATCCCCCTCGGAGCTGAAGATCACCTCGCCGTTGCGCTGCTCGACACGATGCCCGGATTGCGCGTAGTTGAAGCGCGGTTGGCAGATCATGCGGAAGCGCACGTCGCCATGGACCGCCTTGGCGCGTCGCACGAGAGCCTGCTCGCACGCCGGTTCCTCGAGGACCATGAAATCGACGACCTCGCCGACGCCGTCATCGGAGAGGAATCGCGATAGCAGGATGTTGGTGTCGGGCATGTACAGCTTCTTCTGCTTGGGCTGCCCGAGGATCGGTACGAGCTGAAAACGCCCGCCACGACGATGATCGACCGTTGCCGCGAAGATCGATGGCGAATCGAATCGCGGAAAACACATGAAGTCGATGGAACCGTTGGGGCCGACGAGCGCGGTCGTCCGCAGGTCGCCGATGATCCCGTAGTCCTCGATGGGATGATACCGGGGCCCTGCGCCGAGCTCGGAGCCGGCGCTCGTCACGATCGTGTTCATGAGCTCCTCGGGAGGGGGGCGCACGGGGGTCCCGGCATTATCGCCGGCTTGCGAGTGTCATGCAACCGGCCTCGCGGGCGCCGCCCGGCGCGTCGAGAACCGAATCGGCAGGCACGGCCAGGGGGCGATGGCCGGTGCGGCGACCGACCCGCCGGCTCGACCTCACCGTACCACGACGACGCGTCGCGTCGCGTGCTCGGTGCCCGCCGTGATGCGGGCGAAGTAGACTCCCTGCGCCACCCTCGCCCCCGCCTGGTCGGTCCCGTCCCAGTCGACGCGATGTACGCCCGCGT
>JASFRE010000226.1:0-7335 GCA_050115055.1 Candidatus Eiseniibacteriota bacterium
TCTGGAGGGCCGGCGCGAGGAGGCGCGCGGTCACTACCGCCAGGTCCTCGCCCTCGAGCATGACGGCGAGGATCGCGAGCAGGCCCGGGAGTGGCTCGACGAGCCGTATCGCGCCGGCGGCGACTGAGAGGGAGCGCGTCACCGTCCGATACAGTCCGGGCGAGCTGGCTGCGTTCCGGGCGAGCTGGCCGCGTTCAGTGCGTTCAGATCGACACGCGACGAGGAGACACGATGCCGATCCCGGAACGGCTCGATGGCACGGTCATCCTGGTGACGGGAGCGAGCGCCGGACTGGGCCGGGCGCTGGCGCTCACGGCGGGCGCTCGCGGCGCCACCGTCGTCCTGCTGGCCAGGGGAAGCGCTCGCCTCGAGGCGCTGGCCACCGAGATCGAGCGTGCCGGCGGCATCGCCCTGCCCACCCCGACCGACGTCCGCCATGCCGAGGCGGTCGCACGCGCCTTTCGCACGATCGACGAGCGCTGTCCACGCCTCGACCTGGTCGTCCACTGCGCCGGTGTTCTCGAGCCGATCGGGCCCCAGGAGACGCTCGATCCCGAGGAGATGCGCGCGAGCCTGGAGGTGAACGTCCTCGGCGCCTTCCTGGTCACGCGCGCGGCGATCGCGGCCATGCGCGCCCGACCACCGGGCGGCACGCTGATCCACGTGACCAGCGGCGCCGCGTCCAAGCCCTACCGCGGATGGTCGGCCTACTGCAGCGGCAAGGCGGCGCTCGACATGCTGATGCGCTGCGCCGCTGCCGAGGCGGTGGGCACACCGGTGCGCATCATGGCCGTCAACCCGGGCCCCTTCGAGAGCGCGATGCAGGAGCTGATCCGGTGCACCGACGCCGACCGTTTCCCGGCCCGCGAGCGGTTCCAGCAGCTGCACGATACAGGGCGACTGCCCGCCCCGCGGACGATCGCCGAGATCGTGCTCGATCTGGGCCTCGCCGCGTGGCCGGAGCTCGCGGGCGAGATCGCCGACCTCCGCTCGCCCGCCTTCCGGGCGGCGTGCATCGAGCGTGGCATCGCCACCATCGAGCCGCCCGGGCCGGGGGCGGACGGTGACGGCGGCGACAGCGACCATCTCGACGGCGGCGACAGCGACCGCGGCGCAGGTGGGCGGCGGTCGTGAGCACCGTCATGTGCATCGGGGCGCATCCCGACGACATGGAGTTCGTCTGCGCCGGCACCATGCTGCAGCTCCTGCGCCAGGGTCACGACGGCATCCTCGTCGTTTTGACCAACGGCGAGAACGGCTTCAAGGTCGGCCGGCCCCCGCGCCGGGAACGCATCGCCATCCGCAGGCACGAGCAGGAGGAAGCGGCGCGACGCCTCGGGCTCCAAAGGGTCGTCTTCCTGGATGAGCGCGACGGGTTTCTCGAGTACACCGAGGCGCTGCGCAGCCGGCTGGTGGCTCTCCTCAAGCAGCACCGGCCGCGCATCGTCTTCGCGTTCGATCCGGCCAACCAGGCGTTCGACAGCATCAACCTCTTTCACCGTGACCACCGGATCGCCGGACTCGTGGCGTTCGACGCCGTGTTCGCCGCCAAGAACCTCTGGATGTACGACGGCGAGCCGCATCGCGTCGAGGAGCTGTGGCTGTTCGGCAGCCAAGCGCCCGATCGCTTCGTGGACATCTCGGCCGACATCGATCGGAAGATCGAGATCCTGCGCTGCCACCGGTCGCAGTTCCCGGAGCCGGAGCGCGTCGAGCGACTGGTGCGCGAGACGCTCTCCGGGCCCCATGGCGCCCACCGGCACTGCGAGCGGTTCCGCGTGCTGCGCGTCGGCCAGGTGGTCTGAGCCGCGCCGTCTAGGAGGCCGGCTCGATGTTCTGATTGACGCGGAACAGGTTGCGCGGATCGTATCGGCGCTTGGTCGCCGCCAGGCGCTCGTAGTTGTCGCCGTACGAGGCGCGGATCCGGTCGCGTCCCTCCTCCATCATGAAGTTGATGTAGGCCGCGTTCACGCAGTGCGGGTGGACCGCCTCCCAGTAGTCCTTCGGCCAGCGCATGATCGCCTCCTTCTCATGCGCTGACGGGTTGCTGGCCACGCCGGCGATGACCATCGACCAGACGGCGTCGCGGTGGCGCCAGGCGGTCGCATCCGCGGCGACGCGATGCACGGCGCCGTCGATCGGGTAGAGGTGCATGATCGACAGCGGCGTCGGCACCTCCGCGAAGCGCGCGTGCTCGGCGATGGCCTCGTCGGACAGCTCCCGCACGAAATCCCCCTTCCAGTACCAGTGGAGGCCGGGTGGGTAGAGCGCGTCGAAGGCGCTCTGCAGCTCCGGGTACGGCATCGGGCCGACGTGTTCGAACAGGGGTGGGGCCACCTCGCGCGCCTGCTCGAGCGCCGCCGTCACCTCCGCATCGTCGCTCGTGAGACACCAGACGAGGCCGCAGATCTTCCGCCCATGGATCGCCTCGGGGAAGTGGTCGGAGGCCGGCACCTCGCCGGTCAGGAAGAACGCGTAGACATCGTCCGGCGCCTGCGGCAGGTAGTCCCGATACCAGCGCAGCACGCTCTCCATGCGGTCCAGCGGCCAGAACATCGGTCCGCCGATCACCGAGTCGACCGGATGGAGAACGTACTCGAACGCTGTGACGACCCCGAAGTTGCCGCCGCCGCCCCGCAACGCCCAGAACAGGTCCGGGTGCTGGCCCTCGCTGGTCTGGACCAGGCTGCCGTCGGCCAGCACGACGTCGGCGGAGCGCAGGTTGTCGATGGTGAGCCCGTACTTCCGGGTCAGGTAGCCGTGTCCGCCGCCCAGCGTGAGTCCCCCGACACCGGTCGTGCTGATGACGCCGCTGACCGTGGCGAGCCCGAAGGGATGGGTGGCGTGATCGACGTCGCCCCAGCGGCAGCCGGCCTCGACCCGTGCGGTTCGCGCCTCCGGGTCGACACGGATGCCCTTCAAGTCGGACAGGTCGATCGTCAGTCCGCCGTCGCACAGCGCCAGACCGGGCATGTTGTGACCGCCGCTGCGGACCGAAACCAGCATGTCGTGTTCGCTCGCAAAGCGGACGGCATGCACGACATCGGCGACGTCGGCGCAGCGTGCAATGAGCCCCGGGCGCCGGTCGATCATCGCGTTGTAGATCGTGCGCGCCTCGTCGTAGCGATTACCATCGGGCTGGAGAAGCGGTCCACGCAGCCGCTGGTCGAGATCCTGGATCGTCTGCTTCTCGAGGTGGATCGCGTCGTTGCCCACGGACTGGAGCGTCAGCTGGCTCATGGAATGCACCTCCTGCGCCGGCGGCTGCTCCTGGCCGGCGCGGCTGGGCCCTGGCCGTCTCGACGCGCGTCACGCGGGCGTGGGGCGCCCATGGCCAGGTGAGAGTGTTCGGGAGGGAAGCCGGAGCGGCGACGAGAGGGCCGCCGCGTGGCGCTTGCAGAGCGCGCGATCGGTGTCCTGTCGAACGATGCCCTGCGTCCGAGATCGTGCGGTCGACATCGTGCGATCGACGGCGGCGGACGGGACCATCCGCCCGCCGGAACGCCTTCGAAACAAGCAAGAGCTGCTCCACCACCGGGCCGGCCCCGGCGCATGACGGCCGCCGCCCCCGGCGATCTGCCTGCACGCCCGGCCAGGAGCCAGGAGGACCGTGATGATGCAAGCCCGTCTGTACACGATCCCGCTCTCGCACTCGGCGGCGGCCGCCCGGCTCATGCTCGAGTACAAGGGCGTCGAACACGCCACGACCCGCTGTCTCTCGGGTCTGCATCCGGTCATGCTGCGACTGGCCGGGTTCTCGCGGGGCACCGTGCCGGCCCTTCGCGTCGACGGCAGACGGGTTCAGGGGTCGCTGGAGATCTCGCGCTGCCTCGACGCGCTGTGCCCCGAGCCACCGCTCTTTCCGCCCGGGTTGCAGCAACGCCGGGCGGTCGAGACCGCCGAGGCATGGGGCGAGAACGTGCTGCAGCCCGTGCCGCGACGTCTGTTCCGGTGGGCGCTGGTCCGGGAGCCCGTACTGCGGCGGTCCCTGGCCCGGGTCAACGGTCTGCCGCTCGCCGGGACGATGGCGATGCTGCTGAAGCCGCTGGCCTGGCACTTCGCGCGGCTGTCCGAGGCGCGAGACGCCACCGTGCGCCGGCACCTCGCGGAATTGCCCGGCCTGCTCGACCACGCCGATGGCCTGGTGCAGGAGGGCCTGATCGGGCCCGGGGTCCGGAACGCCGCCGCGTTCCAGATCGCGCCGAGCCTGGACCTGCTCACCTGTTTCGAACAGCTCGCATCCTGCCTCGCCGGCCGACCGTCGGTGCGCTGGGCCCGTCAGCTGCTCGCCGCTCCCGGGGTGGAGGAGGCGGGTCGGCAGGAGTCGCGCCGGGAGCCGCGCGTCGAGGTGCCGGCGGTCTTCCCCGCGGCCTGGCTTCCGTGACGTCGAATGGGGTCTGGCGATCGCGACGCGGCGCGTCGACGGCTCAGCGCGGCGCGCGGCGCGGGACGATCCTGAACAGGCGATCGTCGTCCGGGGCCGGCCGGCCGCGTCCGTCGCGGTTGCTGGTGCTGACGTACAGGAAGCCGTCGGGACCCTGCCCGACGGCGCGCAGCCGACCGAACCGTCCATCACCGAAGTCGCGCTCGAAGAGGCGCTCGATGTGCACGGGACGCGTGCGCGTGCTGTCGTCGAGCACGACCCGGACGAGGGTCTCACCGCGCAGGCTGGCGAAGAAGAGATCGCCGCGCCAGGCGGGGATGCCGACCGCGTCGCCGGCGGTGCCGGGGGGCGCGGCGTGGAAGGCGATCCCGGCCGGTGGCAGGTGGTGCCGGCGGAAGAGCAGCACCGGATCGACGGCGTCGATCGTCGCGCCGGCGTCAGGACCCGGCGCGCCGACGATGCGCGGCCAGCCGTAATTGGCGCCCGCGACGATCCGGTTCAGCTCGTCGTTGCCGCGCACGCCCCGCCACTCGCCCGACGGACCGTGCTCGGTCGCCCAGAGATGGCCGGTCGCTGGATCGAAGGCAAGGCCCTGCGGATTGCGGTGCCCGAGCGTGAAGATCGGTGAGCCGGCACCGAACGGGTTGTCGGGCGGGATGCCGCCGTCCGGCAGCAGCCGCAGGATCTTGCCGCCGAGCGAGTCAATCTCCTGCGCGATCCGGCGCTCCCAGGTCTCGCCGGTGGCGACGTAGAGCATGCCGTCGGGTCCGAAGACGAGCTGCGTGCCGTCGTGGACCCGTCCACCGGGCAGACGGTCGACGATCACCTCGCGGCGCCCCGCCGCACCGTCCTGCTCGCGCACGCGGATGACCCGGTTCCTGATCGAGCCGTCCGCGTCCCGGTAGGTGTAGGCGAGGTAGAGCCAGGGCTCCGCCTCGAAGCGCGGGTGGACCGCCATCCCCATGAGCCCGCCCTCGGAGGTGGTGGCCACGTCGTCGATCACCAGCCATGGTGCGTCGCGCAGTCGCCCGTTCTCGATCACCCGCACGCGCCCGGGTCGTTCGCTCACGAAGAGGCGGCCGTCGGGGGTCCAGGCCAGGTCCCACGGCACCTCCAGGCCGCTCGCCACCATCTCGAGGCGCACCGTCTCCGGATCGGTGACGCGGTACTGGGCCGGCATCGGTGGACACCCCCCGATGAGCGGGCCCCCGGCGCGGCGCTCCAGCACCCCCTCGGGCATGTTGACCGCCGGGATGACCTGCCTGGCACCGGGCGTGGCGCTGGCAGGCGGTTCGCCCTCGGGGTGCGCGCCGGCGCTGCCGGAGATCGCGACCAGACATGCGAAGAACGTGGCCAGGAGGGAGACCGCGGCACGCGGGCGCGGCGACCGGCCGCCGCGCATGGCGCGGCCGACGTCGGCGCCGCGCCGGGCCCGGCTCTTCCGGCTCATCGGTGACTTCCCTCAAGGAGCCGCGCACGCTCGATCCAGCGCGCCAGGTCCGCACGGGTGATGATGCCGCGCAGCGCGCCGTCCTGCATCACCAGCACTCGCTTGCCGTCCACCTGACCGACCCGCCCGAGCACCTGCGTCATGGACTCCTCCGGCGCGACGACGCTGGTCGGATCGATCGCGGCCATCACGTCCGCCACCTTCCGGCTATCCCATTGCTCCCGGGGTACGTCCTTGACACTGTCGAGGTGCACGATACCGACCGGCTCGCCGTTCCGCATGACCGGATAGCCGCGATGCCGACCGCGGAGCACCCACTGGTCCACGAACTCGTGGAGCGACATGTCGGCCGGCACGGTCTCCGGCTGGTCGGCCATCACGTCCCGGGCACGAAGCCCCTCGAGCGAGCTCCGGAGCACGTGCTGCGCGAAGCTCGCCTCGGCCGCGGTCCGCACGAACCAACCGATGAACACGAGCCAGAGCCCGCCCACCAGGTTGCCTGCGAAGAACTGGACGAACCCGAGCACGATGAGTCCATAGCCGAGCGCCTTGCCGCCGGCGGTCGCCCAGCGTGTCGCCAGGCGCAGATCGTGCTTCCAGCGCCAGACGGCGGCGCGGAACAGCCGGCCGCCGTCGAGCGGGAAGCCCGGCAGGAGGTTGAAGACGGCGATGGCCAGGTTGATGAACGCCAGGTAGCCGGCGACGGCCGCGACCGGCTGGCCCGCGCCAATGAGGCCGGTCGTCGCGGCGATGCCCCCGAAGAGCCCGGCGATGATGATGCTGGCCAGCGGCCCGACCCCGGCGATCGCGAACTCGTCACCGGGACTCTCGGCCTCCATGCGAGTGTGCGCCATGCCGCCGAACACGAACAGCGTGATGCCCTCGACCGGCACGCCGCGGGCGCGCGCGACGAGCGAGTGCGAGATCTCGTGAGCCAGGAGGGAGGCGAAGAAGAGCAGCGTGCCGATGATCCCCATGGCGGCATAGGTCCCGGTCGACAGACCGGGCACCCGGGCCGGGAACACGCCGAAGGTCAGCGTCCACAGGATCAGGAAGAAGATGATGAACCAGGAGTAGTCGATCCGGATCTCGAGCCCGAGGATCGAGCCGACTCGAATGCCACGCATGCAGCACCTCCTCGATCGATGCGCCGCGGTCGGTCGACATGGATGGACGACGTCCGAGGGCCATGCAAGTCGCGTTCCATCCACGATGCGTGACGCCGCACCGCCTCACGCGCCCGGCTCGCTCGCCAGCACCTGCTGGCGACTGGCCAGGAGTTGCCCGATCTCCTTCACGAGCTCCGCGGGCAGCTCCCAGTCGCCGGCCACCACGGTCTCCTCGATCTGCTCGGGGTGGCGCGCGCCGACGATAGCCGCGGTCACCTCGGGGCGGCGCAGCACCCAGGCGACCGCCAGCTGGGCGGGCGTCCGTCCCGCCCGCGCGGCGAGGGAGCGCAGTGCCTCGACGAGTTCGAGATTGACGCTCAGGGCGGGCTCCT
>JASFRE010000227.1:0-7323 GCA_050115055.1 Candidatus Eiseniibacteriota bacterium
CGTGGTGCACACCGTGGCTCTCGGGACGCTGCACGATGTAGCCCAGCCAGCGCGGCGTACGGATGTTGGCGTGCTGGAAGGCGGCGTTGAAGGCGAGGAACGCGGTGGCGATGACGCCGGCCTCGGCGGTCAGACCGAGCAGCGGGAAGAACACCAGGCTACTCCAGGTCGTGAAGAAGAACGTGTCGACCGGATGCAGGTAGTTGGCGCCCAGGGTCTCGAGTCGCTCGGCACTGTGGTGCATCTGATGTGCGCCGCGCCACAACGGATCATAGCGATGCGCCGCGCGGTGGTAGGCGTAGTGCACGAGCTCGTAGACCAGGATGCCGACCACCGCCCCACCGAGCGTGCCGAGGCGCGCACCGTCGAGGAGCCCGCGGCCGCCGAGCAACACCCCCCAGAGGGTGGCCACCGCCACCGAGAGTCCGAATGTCAGGACGGTGACGATGGAGGCCCGGAGCCGCCAGCCGCGCTGTGCGCGGAGCCTCCGGTGAGGCCTGAGCAGGTCCCAGGCGATGAAGAGCGGCAGGAATGCCAGGCTGAGGAGCTCGAGAATCTCGATCGTGTTCATGCTGTCACCTCCGTGCTATCGGGATCCTGTCCCGGGCTGGAGCGTCGATGCGTCGATTTCACCCTTCACCCGGACATGCGCAGCGCCGGCGCCAGACACGACATCGGCTCGGGAACAAAGAGAAGGACGCCCGGGGACCCTGGTCCCAGGGCGTCCATCGATCCAGGTCGCGCCGTACGCCGCTCCGCTGGCCCTCCCCTCACCGCGTTCTCCGGAGAGGCCCGGGCCGCTGCGCCCCTATTGGGGTCCCCCCAGCCCCCGCGACCAGCGCCGATCTCCCCACCGCATCCCCGGTTTCTAGCGATAACCGGTCTTGATCGCGCCCCAGGTCGTCGGCTCCACGGCGACGGCATGGAGCTCGATGACCCAGATGTCCCGCCCACTCCGTTCGGAAGTGAATGCGATGCGAGTGCCGTCGGGAGACCAGGTAGGGAAAGCATCGAACGCGGGGTCGGTCGTCACCTGGGTGGCAGACCCGCCGGACGCGAGGATCGTCCAGATGTCCGCATTGCCGCTCCGCTCGGAAGAGAAGGCGATCTGGCTCCCGTCGGGAGACCAGGAGGGCATCCCATCGTCTGCCGGATCGGTCGTGACCTGGACGGCTTCGCCGCCAGTCGCGGGAATGACCCAGATGTCCCAGCCCCCGCTGCGATCCGAGGTGAACGCGATCTGACTGCCATCGGGAGACCAGCAGGGCCAGCCATCATGAGCCGGGTTGGTCGTGATCCGGGTCGCCGCTCCGCTTGCCACTGGAATGATCCAGATGTCCATGTCACTGCCTCGCCACGACTGGAACGCGATCCGGCTGCCGTCGGGAGACCAGCAGGGATATCCGTCCCAGGCTGGATCCGTGGTCACCTGCACCGGTGCCCCCCCGGCCGAGGAGATGACCCAGACGTCCCAGCCTCCACCTCGATCGGAGGCGTAGGCAATCTGGGAGCCGTCAGGTGACCAGGACGGCCAGACATCCTCACCGGTCTCCAGCGTGACCTGCGATGCCTCACCGCCACTTGCCGGGATCGTCCAGATATCCCAGTTGTTGGCACGCAGGGAGTTGAAGGCGATCCGACTCCCGTCCGGAGCCCAGGCCGGGAATTCGTCCGGGTCCGGGTCGAACGTCAGCTGCCACGCGTCGTCGGCCAGAGAGGTCCTCGGACTGGGGGCAATAAGGACGAGGATCCACAGCAGGATTGTCCTCGTGAAGAACTTCCGCATGCCGACCTCCGCCGATTGTCGGACCCACCGAACCAACGGACCCGGCCACCAAGGCGAGGCCGCATCCGCCCGTCCGGGAAGCCCGGGCCGCCGGTCCGTGGCGATCCGGGCATCGAGCGGTTCGCCCAGGAGCTTAGCGTCTGTACGCCCTGCTTCACCACCTTCATCATGGCGCGAGCCGCGGCCGCTACTCGCGCGGCGGTAGTTCCCACAGGTGTGGCCGATCGGCATCGGCGATCATGCACCGTGCGCGTGCCGAACCGACGACAGCGACTCGTCGAGACAACTAGGGTGCCCCGGGCGACCGGCGTCCCGGGCACCGCGCAGTTCCCCGGCCGCAGCAGCGATCATGCAGCTGCCGCATCGCGCCGCGCCCCCGGGGGCACCTGTCCGCGGCCGGGACTTGCCGGGTCGGCTCGATCCATCCATACTGAGGGTCAAGTCCGCCCGCTATCGTCCTGCGCCCGCGGCAGGCGGGCGCCTGGAGGCGGAGGTGCGTCATGGCTCGGCCGACGGCGCTCTTGCCGCTCGCAGCTGCGCCCCTGGTCCTATCCCTCCTGGCGCAGCCGGTCCTTGGCTCCGCGACCGCCCTCTCGCCGGTGATCGCCACGAGCAGTGCGTTGCTCGAATTCGGCTGCGTCGAGGTCGGCGACTGCCGGGCGCTCCACATCGAGATCTGGAACGCCACCTACGATCCCGCAAGTACCCTCAACATCACCGAGATCCAGGCCAGCGGACCCGGCTACGAGCTCCTTGGCCCCGAGCCGCCGGTCGTCATTCCGGGCAACGGCTCGACCGTGGGCTGGAACGTCCAGCTCTGCCCCGGTGACGAGGGTCACGTGGCCGGCACGCTGCGCATCACCGCTCCCGGGGCGGTGAACGCGCCTCTCGAGGTGCCGTTGCGCGGCATCGGCGATTCCGGTGCGGCACCCATCGCCGACGCCGGTGGTCCCTACCAGGGCGGACCGCACACACCGATCCAGTTCGACGGCTCCGGATCGAGCAGCCACATCATGCGCTATGTGTGGGAATTCGGTGACGGTCGCACGGACGGTGGAGTGATCGTGACGCACAGCTACGCGTCGCTGCGCGCCTACGCGGTCACGCTCACGGTGACCGATCGCTGCGGGCGCAGCGCCGGCTCGAACACCGAGGTGACGGTCGGCGACAACAGCCCGCCCGTGTGTGCCGCGGGGCCGAACGGCTTCGCGCAGCGTGGCACCGAGGTGGTGTTCGACGCCTCGGGATCGTTCGATCCCGACGGCACGATCATCCGGTACGAGTGGACCTTCGGCGATGGACACGCAAGCTCGAGCACGGGTCCCGTGGCCTATCACGTCTATCAGGGGGCGAGCCTGTTCACCGTCACGCTCACGGTCGAGGACGACTACCACTCCCGCCGCTCGTGCGCGAGGCGCATCGACGTCTTCCTGCCGCCGATCTGCAACACGGGCGGGCCGTACGCCGGCGACATGGGCGAGCCGATCACCTTCGACGGCTCCGCCTCCTACGACCCGCAGCAGGCGACGCTCACGCACTACCTCTGGGAGTTCGGCGACGGCGAGACCGGCACCGGGGCGATCGTCGCCCACACCTATGGCCCGAACGGCTCCTATGTGGCGACGCTCACTCTCGAGAGCGACCTTGGCGGTGTCTCCATGTGCTCGACCGACGTCTCGGTGACCGGCGACAATGCGCTGCCGGTCTGCGACGCCGGCGAGACGGGGGTGGTCGAGCTGGGCACGGAGATGGTGTTCGATGGCAGCGGCTCGGTCGATCCGGACGGCGCGATCGTCGAGTACGCCTGGCAGTTCGGTGACGGCGCGACCGGCTCCGGCGTGCGACCCTCGCACCTCTACGCCGCCCACGGACGCTACGCCGTCACCCTGTGCGTGTTCGACGACATCGGCTCGCGCACCTGCTGCGGCGACACCCTGATCGTCAACATCGCGCCCCACTGCGAGCTCCCGCAGTCCATCTGGCTGTCCATCGGCGAGCCATCCCCGTTCTACTGCCGGGCGTGTCGTGATCCCGACGGCGAAGTCGTCGCGTGGCTGTGGACCTTCGGCGACGGTGGGACGGCCGAAGGAGAGATAGTCCAGCACGCATACGAGGAGGGCGCGTACACGCTGACGCTCGAGCTCACCGATGACGTCGGGGGCACGAGCTCCTGCCAGACAGAGGTCGTGGTGACGCCCGAGCCAGCAGTCCTGCTGATCGAATTCGCCGCCAGCGCCGGGCCCGACCGGGTGGTGCTCCAATGGCGGAGCGGCGCCGAGTCATCGAACCAGGGCTATCACGTCCTCCGCGCACCGCGAGCGAGCGACATGCCCCGGCGCATCACCGGCGCCATGATTCCCGGCGGTGGCGACACGGCGGGCGCCTACCACTACACCGACCGCGCGGTCGAGGCGGGAGCACACTACGCCTACTGGCTCGAGGCGATCGATCGCGGCGGCGGCAGCGAACGTCACGGACCGGTGGAAGTCGACGTGCCGCACGCCCCGACCGTCGTCGATCTCCCCTTCGAGCTCGAGCCAGCGGTCCCCAACCCTGTCAATCCGCGAACGGCGTTCTCGTTCAGCATCCCGGAATCGGGCCCGGTTCGCCTCAGGCTCTTCGACGCCAACGGACGGCCGGTCCGCGAGCTCGTGCGAGGCCGGCTCGACGCCGGTCGACACGTGGCACGCTGGGACGGGCGCGATCGGTCGGGGCACGAGGTCGCGAGCGGTCTCTACTTCATGCGCCTCGAGAGCGGCGCGCGCGTGGCCACACGCAAGCTGATCTTGCTCAGATAGACCTCAGATAGACCGCCTTCTCAGGACATCGCCCCTTGCGGCGCGAGCGGACATTCGAGATCGCCAGCGGCCACCGCTGCCGCCGCAACAGCGCCCGCAGCCGGCCGCGGTCAGTGCGTCAGCCGGTAGAATCGGAAGAACGGGTGGTCGATCGGCAGGACCTCGACGCCGTTGAAGCCGGCCGCGGCGGCGTAGCGCCGCAACGTGTCGGGGCGCATCACCGTACCGGTCGCGGCCGAGGGATCGTCGGCCATGCCGCACGGCAGGCAGCAGAGCACGCTCCAGCCGTACATCATGCCGTCCATGTCGCCACCGGCCGAGCCGTCGGTCGCGAAGCACTCGCCCACCCGCTCGTCGACCACGATGACCGCGCCGTCCTCGCTCAC
Source organism: Candidatus Eiseniibacteriota bacterium (assembly GCA_050115055.1). Classification (GTDB taxonomy): domain Bacteria; phylum Eisenbacteria; class RBG-16-71-46; order CAVPCR01; family CBDCWB01; genus JASFRE01. Next base: position 4,971 of record JASFRE010000227.1, read on the forward strand.
GAGGCGACGCATCGAGCGCAGCACTCCGACCGGGTCCGACATGTCGTGGATGCACTCGAGGGCGATCACCAGGTCGTAGTCGCCGTGGATCCCCGGGTCGGCGGCGTCGCGCGCCTCGAACCGCACCCGGTCGGCGACCCGGTGCTCCAGGGCCTGGACGCGCGCCGCTTCGATCGATGGCGCGTCGAGATCGAAGCCGTCGACCCGGACCGACGGGTAGTGCCGCGCCATGCCGATCGATGACCAGCCGGTGCCGCAGCCGATGTCGGCGATGCGCGCCGGCGGGGCGGCCAGGAGACGCGCATGCACGTCGGAGACCGCCGGCAGCCACTCGCCGCCGAGCTGCTCCAGGTAGGCGACACGGTTCATCCGCGACTGGCCCTCTCGCGCGTCGTCCCCATACTCGCCGAAGGAGATACCGCCACCCTGGCGGAACACCTCGAGGAGCCGCGGCAGCGGCCGGACGACACCGGCCAGGAGCTGCGTGATCGGCGCCAGGAACTCGGCGTGGTCGCGGTCGGCGAGGACGTCCGCATGCCCATCAGGGAGCTCGTAGTGGCGCACGGTGGCATCCGCTGCCGGATCGTCGACGGCGAGGATGCCGCGGACCGCCTGCTGCTCGAGCCACTCGCGCACGTAGCGCTCCTGGGTACCGGTCCTCGCCGCCAGCTCGGCGGGGGTCAGCGCGCCGTCCGCGGCCAGCGTCTCGTAGAAGCCGAGCTGATCGCCGAGGTAGATCGTGAAGACGTCGAAGGTTCCGACGGTCGATGCGAGCAGGCGCTCGACGAGTGCCTCGCGGCGTTCTGCTGTGGTCGGGATCGAGATGGCTGGCTGTGCGGACATGGCGTGTCCTCCGGAAGTAGGTCCCGGCCGGTGGCGGCACGCCTGGCGGCGACAGCCGTGGCCGGCGACGGTGTCAGGGGGCTGCCGGGGCGCTCACCCCGGCGACGGGCTTGAAGAGCGGCGGCGTGACCGGCATGATCGGGTCGATGACGCCCCGGCCTGCGGGCGCCCCGCCCCCGAGCGATCGCCCCCGTCACTCTTCCCGTGCGCAGCACGCGGCCTGAACACGACAGCCCCGCCCGCGAGGGGGATTCCCCACACCATGGCCGACACACACGACCACTCCGCCGGCGACGTCACGCGCCTGCTGCACCGCCTCCGGGAGGGTGACGAACGCGCCGTCGAGTCGCTCATTCCGTTGTTGTACAGTGAGTTACGTGATCTGGCGGGACGCCAGATGCGGCGCGAGCGCGCCGCTCACACGCTCTCGCCGACAGCGCTGGTCCACGAGGCCTACATCCGCCTGGCCGGTCAGGCCGAGATCGACTGGCAGGGCCGGCGTCACTTCTTCGGCATCGCCGCCCGGGTCATGCGCCAGGTGCTGGTCGACCACGCTCGCCGGCGCCTGGCCGACAAGCGCGGTGGCGACCAGCGCCGCACGGCGCTCACCGGCAAGCAGCTCGCCGTCGACGCCCGGCCCGAAGAGGTGCTCGAGCTCGACCGGGTGCTCGAGCAGCTCGACGGCTTCTCGCCGCGGCTGCGCCAGGTGGTCGAGTACCGCTTCTTCGGGGGCCTGACCGAGCCGGAGATCGCCGAGCTGCTCGGGGTCTCGACCCGCAGCATCCAGCGCGATTGGGTGCGGGCCCGGGCGTGGCTGCACCAGGCGCTGGACGACGACGAGCAGGCGCCGCCCGGAGCCGGGGACGCGGGGCCTGGCCCGATCGGCGAGGGGCAGGGGCGCTGATGGATGCCGAGCGCTGGCAACGGATCGAGGCGCTGTTCGACGCGGCGCTGGAGCAGCCGGCGGCCGAGCGCGCCACCTGGCTCGCCCGCGCCGCCGCCGACGGCGAGGAGGCTGCGCTCGTCGCCGAGGTCGCGCGCATGCTGGCCGCGCACGACCGGAACGGCGGCATCCTCGATCGGGCGCTGGCCGAGCTGGCCGCGGCCTGCGTCGACGCCCCGGCGGCCGGCAACCCACCCGACCCCGGCGGCGAGGCGCCGGCGCCGCCGGCACGCGTCGACCGCTACGAGCTCGACGGCGAGATTGGCCGGGGCGGCATGGGTCTCGTCTATCGCGCCCACGACACGCGCCTCGACCGGGCGGTGGCGCTGAAGCTGCTGGCCGGAGACGCGCGCGACGACGCTGCGCGACGTTTCCTCGCCGAGGCACGCACCGCCTCCGCCCTCGATCATCCACACATCTGCACGATCCATGACGTCGGCGAGACCGACGACGGTCACCTCTTCATCGCCATGGCGCTCTACGAGGGCGACACCCTGGCCGATCGCCTGGCAGCCGGACCGCTGCCGGTGGATGAGAGCATCGCCATCGCCGGTCAGATCGCCGAGG
>JASFRE010000228.1:0-7289 GCA_050115055.1 Candidatus Eiseniibacteriota bacterium
CGCCGGCCGGTGCCGTGGCTCGGGTCGACGATGACCGGCAGGTGGCTGCGGCGCTGCACGGCGGGCACGATCGACAGGTCGAGCGTGTTGCGCGTGTGATTGGCGAACGTCCGCACGCCACGCTCGCACAGCACCACCTGCTCGTTGCCCTCCGACATGATGTACTCGGCCGACATCAGGAGCTCCTCCATGGTCGCCGACATGCCGCGCTTCAGGAGCACCGGCGTGCGGGTGCGACCGGCGGCGCGCAGCAGCGTGAAGTTCTGCATGTTCCGGGCGCCGATCTGGATCATGTCGGCATGCTCGGCGATCATCTCGCAGCTCCGCTCGTCGATCGCCTCGGTCACCACGCGCAGCCCGGTCTCGGCGCGCGCCGTCTCCAGGATCTCGAGCCCTTCGCGGCCGAGGCCCTGGAAGCTGTAGGGCGACGTGCGGGGCTTGAAGGCGCCGCCGCGCAGGATCCGGGCACCGGCGGCACGCACGCGGCGCGCCACCTCGAGCGTCTGCTCGACGCTCTCGACCGCGCACGGGCCGGCGATCATCACCACCTCGTCGCCGCCGATCGGTACGCCGGCGACGTCGACCACGGTGTCGTCGGGACGGAACTCGCGGCTCACCAGCTTCCAGGGATTGGTGACCGGGATCGCCTGGGCCACCCCGGGAAGCTGGTCGAACTGCGCCGGTTCGAGGGCGCCCGGATTGCCGGTGATGCCGATCGCCGTCGTGTGCTCGCCAGGAATCGTGTGCGCCCGGAGCCCGAGCGACTCGATGCGTGCCACCACCGCCTGCTTCTGATCCGGGGTGGCGTCGGAACGCATGACGACCAGCATGGCCGCTGTCCTCCTGCTAGGCTCCCCCGCGGGAGCGGTGCGCCGGGGGGCCGGTGACGGCCGGAGCAACCCGCACCGCACGCTTTTCGGATGGCATCCGCCAGGCGAGCCGTTACCGTACGGGCCGGACGGCGACGGTTCGTGTGCCGTCGGACCACGCGCCACCGCGGCACGCGTCGGACGGGAAATCGTAGCACAGGGATCCTCGATGGGCAGGGGTGGAACTCGAGGCATGGCACGGGGTGGGCGGCGCGCGACGGTGCTGGTCGCCACGGCCGCCGTCCTGTGGATCGTCGTCTTCGTCGCCCCGGGGCTGCGGCCCGGTCACGTCCTGCAGGGCACCGACCTCTACGGTCGCTTCTCGCCGTGGAACGCCGCCGAGCCGCCGGGCTGGGAGGCGGAGAACTACCTGCTGTTCGACCAGGCGGTGCAGTTCTTCCCGTGGCGCATGTTGACGCGGGCCATGGCCGACGCCGGCCTGCCACCGCTCTGGAACCCGTTCGCCGATACCGGCTCGCCACTGGCCGCCAACTACCAGTCGGCGGTCCTGGCGCCGGTCGAGCTGCTGGTCGCCGGGCTGCCGTGGGCCGTGGCGCCGGGCGTGGCGGCGGCGGTGCGCCTGCTGATCGCCGCCACCGGCATGCTGCTCCTCCTGCGACGCGGCCTCGGGCTGGGACCCTGGGCGACGCTGCTCGGCATCCTGGCGATGATCGGCTCGGGCTCCATCACGATCCTGCTCTACCACCCGAACTCGAACGTCAGCTGTCTGCTGCCGCTCGTCGCCTGGCTGTCCCTGCGGCTCGGCCAGCGCGGCCGCGGCGGCGATGCCGCCTTGCTGGCGCTTGCCATGGGTGCCCAGTACCTGGGCGGCCATCCGGAGAGCTCGCTCTACGTCGGCGTCGCCTCGACCCTGTTCACGCTGCTCGGCGCCTGGAGCAGCGGGCGAGCGACTCCGGAGCCGGCGGCAGCCGGCCCCACCGGCCGCACGACGCTGGGAGTCGCCGGTCCGGCGCGGCTGCTCGGGCTCTTCGCCGCCGCCCAGCTCCTCGGTCTGGCGCTCGGCGCCGTGCAGATCCTGCCCTTCCTCGACTACCTGCGGGATGGCGCGGCGATTGCCAACCGCGAGGGGGTGCGTTTCGCCGCCGATCCCCGGGCGGCGATCGGCCTCGTGGCCCCGAACCTTCTCGGCACCCCGGAACGGCCCAACACCTACTTCGGGCCGCAGAACTACCATGCCGTCGCCACCCAGTACGCCGGTCTCGTCACCCTGGTCCTCGGCGTGACCGGCTGCCTCGCCTGGTGGCGCCGGCGCGATCCGGCCGCGACCGGAGGCACCGCGCGCGCGCTCGGCTTCTGGCTTGCCGCCGCGGCGCTGCTGGCACTCGTCGCATTGCTCCTCACCTACCCGACGCCGCTCTGGCAGCTGGCGGGGCTCGTGCCACTCTTCCGCGTGTCGGCCAACGTGACCGGGCTGACGCTCCTCGTCGCCTTCGCGGTCTCGATCCTGGGCGCCGGCGGGCTCGAGGCGCTGGCGGCGCGGCGCCGCGCGCCGCGCGGCACGCTCCCGGTGCTGGCCACGGCCACCGCGCTGGCACTCGTCGCCTGGGCGTTGCTGCCGCTCTTCGAGACCCGCCTGGTGGCCATCGGCGCGGCGCGGCTCGCCGCGCGCTACGCCCGCATCGATCACTACGTACCGTTCGCCGAGGCCGTGGCGCGCCTGCCACTGGTCGTCGCGGCGGTACGCCACGCGCTCCTGGTGCTCGGGGCACTCGGCGCCGGGCTGACGCTGCTGGTCGGACCCGGCCTGCGGCGGACACCGGCACTCTTCGGCGCCCTCGCCGTGGTGCTCCTCGTCGCTGACCTCATGCCCTTTGGACGGGGCTACGTGCCGGCCATCCCGATCGAGGCCGCCGCCCCCTGGCACCCGGCGCTCGGGGAGCTGCACGACGTGGCGGCGGGCCGCGTCCTGCCGACCGGACGCGCACTACCCGCCAACTCGCTCACCCTCTGGGGGCTCGAGGACTTCCGCGGGCATGACGCCATCGGCAGCGCCACCCACAGGCGGTGGTTCGAGGCGATGACGCAGGCCCACCCGCTGCGCCGCACCTTCGCGACCTATGACCGGGACCTCGTCGATGCAGCCGGCATCGACTGGATCGCCAGCGAGGAGGCCCTCGAAGCGCCGGGCCTGGAGCTCGACTGGCGCGCCGCGCGCACCGGCCCGGCCGGCGAGCGCCTGCACCTCTACCGCAACACGGCTGCCTGGCCGCGCGCCTTCGTGGTGCCGCGCGCGGCCGACCGGCTGGCGGCCGCCGCCCTGCACGGCGGTGGCGACGCCGACCCCCTCACCACCGCCCGCGCCGCCGCACGCCGCATGCGTCGGGCCCACGATCTACCGGCGGCCGCCGAGCTCCATCTGTCACCGGCCGCCGCGGGGACGGCGGTGGCGCCGGATCTCCTGTGGTCGGCCATCGAGCGCCTGTTCGGCGGCATCGAGCGCTGGCGCCGTCATGCGCTCGCGGTGGCCGAAGACCCGCAGACCGGGACGCACGCCGCGCCCGCACCTCCCGCCCGTGCGCCGGCCGCCATGGTCAGCGTCGCCGACCTCGAGCGCCGCTTCCCGGTGGCAGGCGGTCCGGATCGCCGGCCGCTCGGCCGGCTCGTGCACACACCGCTGGCGGTCGCCGCGCACCTCGAGCTCGAGGCGCCGGGCTGGCTCGTGCTGCTCGACCAGGACCTGCCGGGATGGCGCGTCACCGTCGACGGCGCCCCGGCCGAGGTGGGACGCGCGTGGGGCCTGTTCCGCGCCGTGGCGCTGCCGCCGGGTCGGCACACGGTGCTCTGGGACTACCGGCCGGCCAGCGTGGCCTGGGGAGCCGCCACGAGTGCCGTCGCCCTCCTCGTCGTCGCCGGCTGGCTGGCGCTGCGCGCCGCCGCCTACCGGCCGACCAGGAACAGCGACAGCGCCGGCACGTAGGTGATGATCGCCAGCGCCACCAGCAGGATGGCGAGGAACGGCAGCGAGGCGCGGTAGAGGGTGGTCACCGGCTGGCGGAACCGGAACGAGGCGATGAACAGGTTGAGGCCGACCGGCGGCGTCGAGTAGCCGATCTCGAGGTTGGTGAGGAAGATGATGCCGAGGTGCAGCAGGTTGACGCCGTAGCCCTCGGCGATCGGCACGATGAGCGGCACGACGACGATCAGCGCCGAGAAGATGTCCATCAGGCAGCCGACCACCAGCAGGAATGCATTGAGCATCAACAGGAAGACGAGTGGACTCGACACGTACTGCTGCATCCAGTCGAGGATCACGAACGGTACTTCGGCGTCGACCAGGTAGTTGGTGAGCCCGAGCGCCGCCGCCAGGATGATCAGGATGCCGCCGACCAGCGTCATCGACTCGCTCATGACGCGTGGCAGCGCGCGCAGCGGGATGTCGCGATAGACCAGGAACTCGACCACGAGCGCGTAGAAGGCGGTGATCGCTGCCGCCTCGGTGATGGTGATGGTGCCCGAATAGATGCCGCCCAGCACGACGACCGGCAGCGGCAGCTCCCAGGCCGCCGCGCGCACCGCCCGCCAGACCTCGACGGCGCTCCGGCGCCGGCGCTGCCGGATGCCGCGGCCGACGCGCATGGCGTAGAGGGACAGGAGGCCGATCAGCAGGATGCCCGGCACGACGCCGGCGCGGAACAGCTCGTCGACGCTGACCGACGCGACGTAGGCGAAGAGGATGATCGGCAGGCTCGGTGGGAAGAGCAGCCCCAGGCTGCCGGAGGTCGTCAACAGGCCGAGCGAGAAGCGCTGCGGATAGCCGTCCTCGCGGAGCGCCGGCAGGAGCAGCCCCCCCATGGCGATGATCGTCACGCCGGAGGCACCGGTGAAGGCGGTGAAGACCGCGCAGGCTCCGAGCCCGACGATCGCCAGCCCGCCCGGGAACCAGCCGAGCAGGGCGCGCGACAGGCGCACGATCCTCCCCGGCGTTCCCGCCTCCGAGAAGACGTAGCCGGCGAAGGTGAAGAGCGGGATCGCCACCAGCATCGGCGAGCTCGCCAGGCGCGTCATCTCGAGCGTGACGGCCGCCGTGTCGTAGCCTTCGGCATGGAAGGCAAGGAGTGCGATCGTCGCCAGGACGACGAAGAGTGGCACGCCGTAGAGCGCCAGGAGCACGAGCCCGGCGGCGAGGAGCAGGCTCATGGCGTCGCCTCCCCCGGCGCGGCGTCACCGGGCAGGGGATCCGCCGGCGTCGCCTCCCCGCCGGCCGCCGGCGCCGGTGGCACCGGGCCATCACCGGTGCCGCCCGGCTCGTAGGTCTCGCGATCGCCGCGAGCGAGCACGGCGGCCGGCGCCGCCACCCTGTAAAGGAAGCGGTAGCTCATGAGCGCGAATCCGGCGGGCATGACGACGAGCAGCGACCAGCTCGGCAGGCCGAGCACGCCCACCGCCCCGTAGCCGGCCTCGGCGACGACGTGCCGGTAGGCGGTCTCGGCGAGGACCAAAGTGACGCCGGCGGCGACTGCCGACACGATGCGTGCCGCCAGCCGCCGTAGCCGTGGTGGCGACAGGCGGGCGGCGATGTCGATCTGGATGTGGCGCCCGGCGGCGGTGGCGAAGGCAGCGCCGAGGAAACCGATCCACAGGGTCAGGTAGCGCAGGAAAGGATCGATCCACAGGAGCCCCGAGCCGGTCGCGTTGCGCAGCACGATCTGCAGCGCCGAGCAGACGATCATCAGGCCGAGGAGCAGGCAGAGGAGCGCGATCTCCAGGCGACGCAGGCCGGCCAGGAGTCGGGCACCCCAGGGACGGCGGTCCACCACCAGCCGCCGCAGGGCGACCAGGATCCCGGCGCCGAGCCCGAGCACGGTCAGGATCTGCCAGGTCTCGGCCTCGAGCAGCAGCTGCACGGCGGGCCCTCCGAGCCTCAGTCACCGGAGGCGGCGCGCATCTCGGCGAGCACCGCCTCGACCCGGTCGAGCAGGGCGCGCGGGTAGAGCGTGCCGGCCTGCTCGTAGCGCACCGCGCGACCGGTCTCGACGAAGTCGCGCGCCTCGGCGGCGTCGATTTCCAGGATCTCGATGCCACGCTCGCGCATGGTCTCGATCGCCTCGCGATCACCCTGGCGGGTGGCAGCGATCAGCTCGGCGAAGTGGCGGTCGGCCACCTCCCGCACGATTGCCCGGTCGGCCTCCGGGATCTTCTCCCAGGCGCGCCGGTCGACGACCATGGCGCCGGTGCCGTAGACCAGCGGGAAGTGGGTCATGTAGCCGATGCGCGTGAACCACTGCAGCGCCACGCAGGAGAGCGGCGTCCCGTAGACCCCATCGACCAGGCCGGTCTGCAGCGCGGTCAGGACATCGGTCAGGGCGAGCGGGATCGGCGAGATGTCGAAGGCCTCGTAGAAGGCCGTGGCGAGCGGATCGCCCTCCCAGAGCCACATCTTGACGTCGCGCAGGTCGTCGGGCGTCGTGACCGGGCGGTTGGTGAACAGGTAGACGAAGCCGACGTCGGCCCAGCCGAGCAGCGCGTACCCCTTGTCGGCCAGGATCCCCTCGAAGACCGGGTCAAGCTCCTGGCGCACGCGATCGACCTCGTCGTAGTTGTCGAACAGGAAGGGCACCTCGAGAACACGCAGCTCGGGCGCGATCGCTCCCAGTCCCTGTCCGGTGAAACCCCCGCCCTGCACCTGGCCGAGGCCGATCTTGCGCAGGACGATGAACTCGTCACCCTGCACCCCGCCGGGGTAGAACTTGATCCCGACCCGGTTCTCGGTCGCCTCGCGGATCGCCTCGTCCATGGCGCGCATGATCTTCATCCAGGTCGAGCCGTCCGGCGCCAGGGTGGCGATCTTGAGCTCGTGCCGCGGGCGCGGGCGGCGCCCGGCGGCGGCATCCCCCGGCGGGACGACCGCGAGTCCGATCAGCAGGGTGACGAGCACCGCGACGGCGAGGGCCGGGCGCCGGGGGCGGCACGCGCCACCGATGGCGGGCAGGCGGGCGGCGTGACGCGCGACGGGTCGGGAAGCGAGGGCGGATCCAGGCATGCGTCGTGTCCTGTCCGGCCGCGCGGCCGGCCGGGTTCGAGTCGCGATGACCACGGGACCCGGGGGGCGCGGGCCCGACATGGAGCTCAGAAGATGTCCTCGCGGGCGGCGAGCAAGGCGCGCGCCTTTTCGCGCGCGATCAGGTTCAGGAGTCGCGCCTCGGGCAGTGCGTCCGGCGAGGTCTCGAGCACCTCCTCGAGGCGGCGCTCGAAGAGTGGCTCGTCGAGCGTCTGCACCGCGTAGTAGCGCGCCTCGAACAGCGAGGCCAGCGCCAGCCGGCCACCGGAGATCTGGCGGGCGCGCTCGAAGTGCTCGAGCCCGCGCACCGGATCACCGCCGAGCAGCCTCGGGCGCCCGGCGTAGTAGGCGCCCATCATGAGATGGGGCATGCCCCACTGGTAGGCTGCGTCGAGCTCGAT
>JASFRE010000229.1:0-7277 GCA_050115055.1 Candidatus Eiseniibacteriota bacterium
CGCCGCCGCGCGCGCTGCGGCGCGGTCGATGGCCAGCGCCGCCGCCAGCGAGTTGTCGAGGCGCTTGCGTCGCTGGGCGAAGGCGGCGCGGACGACAGCCTCGATGAGCGCGTCGCCTGGCGTCGCATCGCGGGGCGGCGCCTCGCCAGCCGCCGCGCTGCCGCGACCCTCCAGGCCGCCGTTCTCCACGCCATCGCTCCCCACGCGGCTCCCCTCCGCGCCCTCCCGGCGCTCCGCACCTGACTGCCAGTCGAGCCGCAGCACCGCCGAGTCGACGTCCGGTGCCGGCCAGAAGGCGGTGCGCGGTAGGCGCAGCTCGAGCGTCGCCCGCGCCCGGAGCGCCAGGGCGACGGTCAGCGCGCCGTAGGCACGGCTGCCGGGTGCCGCCACCAGACGTTCGGCGACCTCGCGCTGCATCGTGAGGACCGACACGTCGAGCCGCCGTCGAGCGGCGACGAGTTGCAGCACGATCTCCGACGTGGCGTAGTACGGCAGGTTGCCGATGACCTGCAGTCGATCTGCCGGAGCAGCCCCCAGCTCGGCCGCCAGCGCCTCGAGATCGACCGTGCGGAAGTCCTGCTGGCGCACCTCGGCGGCGGGCCACGGGGCGAGCGCCTCGGCCAACCAGGCGGCCAGCCGCGGGTCGAGCTCGTAGGCCACGACCCGGTGGCCGGCCGCGACCAGCAGGAAGGTCAGCGCGCCCAGCCCGGGTCCGATCTCGACCACCGGGCCGCGCGCCGGTGGCGGCAGCAAGGCGACGAGCTTCGCGGCCAGGTTCAGATCGGCCATGAAGTGCTGACCGAGCCGCTTGCTGGCGCGCAGCTCGGCGGCACGGAAGCGCTCACGCAGGTCGCGGGCGACCTGCCGGGGGTCGGGAGACGGCATCAGTGCATCTCGGCTCCGGTCACGTGGGACCGGGACTGCCGCGTGGCCCTTCTGCCCGGCGTTGTGCAGGCGATGTGCTGGATCTCGCGGTGGGCGTCGACCGCGACGCGCGCCGGGCGACCGCGACGCGCGTCGCACGGTCCACAGGATATCGGGCGGCCGGCCGGCCTGCAACCGGCCGCCGCCCGCCCGGTCGCCCGCGTGCTCAGTCGAGGGTCATGACGAGCCCGATCGTCATGACCTGTTTGATCTGCAGCTGGTCGCGCACGTTCTTGTCGTAGAGCATCTCGAGCCCGAAGCCGAAGGCCACGAAGTCGAGGAGCTCGGTGGTGAACTCGTTGCGCCAGTGCACGTCGAGCTGGTCGGGCTGCTCGAACGAGAAGAACAGCTTGAGACGCGACCGGAGACTGGTGCGCTCCTCGAAGCTCCGCTGATACTGGGTCACCGACTCGAGGCCGGTGTCGACACGCAGCGGATCGCAGGCCCGGTCCCGGGTCCCCACGTCCTCGATCGCCTCCCGCTCCTCGTCCGTGCATCCGTAGCGGCGGAAATTCTCGGTGATGATCTCCCGGACCGAGAAGCCGAAGCGTGACCGGAGCTCCTCGTTGAACTGACGTCCGACGCCCAGCGACTGCGACAGGTAGAGCGGATCGGCGAAGCGCGAGGTCTCGGGAAACTCGAAGTCGGGGTCGTCCGGGTCGACGTCGACGCCGTAGTCGCGCCCCAGGGCGAACTGGGTACGAGCCGAGGCCGCTGCGTAGGGTTCGACGTAGTAGTCGAGCCGCCGCGTGTACACGGTCTCGAGCTCGATCCGGTCGACCGATTTGCGCAGGTCCTCGCCCTGTTGCTTGACCAGGCCGTACTCGAGCGCGATGTCGTTCTGCCAGTCGTGACGCCGGCCGCGATGTGCGAGTTCGGTCTCGAGGAGCCAGGTCCAGGCGACCGAGCTCGTGCCGCCGGCCTCCCAGTTGGACAGCGCATTCTGTGCGAACCCGACCCGGGCCGTGATCTTGCGCGACCAGGCCGGTCGGGGCTCGTCGTCCGCGGCGGCGGTGGCCGGGCCGAGCACCGCGCAGCTGCAGGCCAGGACGCAGGCCAGGACGAGCAGCGCCGAATGGACGGTGCGGGCGGTCCCGGCGGCGCCGGTCACGCGCTGGACGACCGGCTGCGACCGGGGGGTGACGGCGGAGCTCGGGGTCCTCCTCATCGGCGTGATCTCCTCCTTGCGTGGCGCGGCGGAGCCGCACCGCCCGCTCGGTCGCCGGGCGGCGCGGACCGGCCTCCACTGGCGCCGGATCCTACTGCATCCGCCTGCCACCGCCCGCCGCCGCGTGTCGTCCGGCGTCCGACCGCGCCGCTAAACGTTCGTACACCCCCCGGTCCGGCGCGACCGCTACCTGCGCCACCTGTCTTGACTTCCACCCGTGGCGCCCGTACGCTTGCGCTTCTGTGTGCCTATCGGGGCCCGAGCACGAGCCCGTCGTTCGAAGACCAGCCCAGAGCGGGACGAACCGTTGGCAAGAGCGTCGCGAGGGGGGCGAAAGCCCAAGCAAGAGCCCCGTTCTCCTGCACGCATCGCCGCGCTGGTGAGTACCGCGGTCCTGGTGGTTCTCCTGGGAGTCAAGCTCCACGCCTACCTGGGTTCGCCGGTGGGGCAGTGGCTGCGCAACACGGGCATCGCGGGCGTCGAGCTTGAGCCGCAGGCGCAGCGTGTTGCCGTGGGCCTGGTCCGGGCGCTCGAGCGACTCGGCATCGAGACCAGCGCCATCGAGCGGCAGCAGGTCCCGTCGATCATCGACGGGCGACCCGCCACCGAGCGCTGGACCATCGCCGTCCCGGAACGGGTGGCGCTCGTCGAGTGCAATCTGGCGGTGACGCAGGCCGGCGGGCGGCTGGGACTCGAGGTCGAGGATGCCTGGGAACACCGGTTCGATCCACGCGGCCATGCCGGCCATGGTGGCGGTGCCAAGGTGGACCCGGGAGGTGCGACGTACCCGGCCCTGACCGTGGCACTCGGGCCGCGCGCGGCCGATCGGCTGGCGGGGGACGGAACCGGTGGCGGACCGATGGCCGCGCATCCCGCCGGGGTGCAGAGTAGGCCGGGGGCGAGCAGTCAGGTCGCCGGCGGCCGTGACGCCGCTGCCGGGCGTCAGTACCGTCTCACCTTCGTGCGCTTCCCGCCGCCCTATCGCGGCCGGCTGGCGCTGGTGATCGACGACTTCGGTTCGAGCTGGAGCGCCACGGCGCGCGCCTTCCTGGAGTTCGGGAAGCCGCTCAACATTGCCGTGCTGCCGGGTCTGCGCAGCTCGCGACGCATCGCCGAGGCGGCGCGGGCCCACGGGCACGAGGTGCTCCTGCATCTGCCGATGGAGCCGGAGGACTTCCCGCGCTCCGATCCGGGGCGGGACGCCGTGCTGGTCGAGCACCGGCCGGCGGAGGTCAAGGCGATCATGCGCCGTGCCCTGGCATCGGTCGGGAGGGTCAGCGGCATCTCGAATCACATGGGCTCGCTGGCAACGGCGGACCAGGAGCTCATGCGGGTGGTTCTCGACGAGACCGACCGCCAGGGGCTCTACTTCTTCGACAGCCGCACGACGCCGCGCTCGGTGGTTGCCGAGGTCGCCAGGAAGTGCGGCACGCCGGCCGCCAGCAACCGGCTGTTCATCGACAACGACCGGTCGCCGGACGCGATCCGCGAGCGTCTCGAGGAGGCGATGGAGATCGCCCTCGAGACCGGGAGCGTCGCGGTCATCGGCCATCCGTATCGGGAGACGCTCGAGGTGCTGACCGAGACGCTGCCGGAGCTCGAGCGCCAGGACGTCCATCTGGTCCAGCTCTCCGAGCTGGTGTCGCGACCGCTCACGGATTGACGAGCGGGGTCGCGGCCCGGGGAGCGCGAGAGGCGAGCAGGAACATGAGCACGACACCGTCGATCGGAAACGTCCCGCAGCTCATCGTCAACCTCGACGCCATCGCCCTGCTGCGCGAGTCGTCGCGCTCGTCCGAGCCCGATCCCGTGCAGGCGGCGGCCGTGGCCGAGGCGGCGGGTGCGGCGGGCATCGCCGTGCATTTGTGCGAGGACCGGCGCCACGTCCAGGACCGTGACGTGCGGCTGCTCAAGGAGACGGTGAAGGGCGGCTTCACGCTGGCGATCGCCCCGACCGAGGGGTTGCAGGCGATCGCCGAGGCGATCAAGCCCGACCACGTCGTGCTGGTGCCGACGGCGGACGCCGACGGGGAGGAGAGCGATCAGGACCTCGCGGCGCGCGAGGATGATCTGCGACACGCCGTCGAGCGTCTCCGGCGGGTGGGCACGCGGGTCGGCCTGCTGGTGCAGCCCGATCTCGAGCTCGTCAAGCACGCTGCCGAGATCGGCGCGCAGTCGGTCAGTATTCACATCGGCGGTTACGCGCGCGCCACGGATCAGACCGGGATCGAGCGCGAGCTCGAGACGCTGCGCAATACCGCCGACTACGCTGCCAAGCTCGGGCTGCGCGCCCGCACGGCAGGCGGCGTGCATCCGAGGAAGTACGAGCCGCTGTTCGAGATCGATTCCTTCCAGGAGCACGAGCTGGGCCATGGCCTGCTGGCGCGTGCGCTGATGGTCGGTCTCGGCGAGGCGGTGCGTGAGCTGTCCGGCCTCATGAGGGCCGCCAGATCCCTCGTGCCTCAATACCGGGCTTGAGGTCGGGGGGGGCGAGCCGTGGCAACTGAGTCGAGGCTCGGCGAGAGCCGAGGAGCTTGCAAGCTCAGGGGATGGGTGGTGGACGGGATCATCGCTCTCATGAGGCCGGTTTCCTTCCCGGCGAACCCTGCGCGCCGCGCGATGGACCGAGACGCGGCGCGCATCGGACACGACACCTGATCGGCACGCGTCCGCCGCGCGACTCTCGGGTCGCGGACGCGTCTCTGAAACGATCGCGAGATCGGGGATCGACCCACGATGTCTGGAGTGAAACGCTGGAAACTGGTGGTGCTGGTGCTCGTGCTGGCCGCCGCCTTCTACTATCTGTGGCCGAGCTATCAGTACTACTTCGTCCATTCGGTCGAGGAGCGCCGGACCTCGGCGCGGGACGCGGGGACGGAGATCGCCGACCTGCGCTCGAAGATCCTGCATCTGGGGCTCGACCTGCAGGGCGGCATGCACGTCGTGCTGGAGGCCGACCTGGCGCAGGCGGGCGATGACTCGAAGGACGCCATCGACCGCGTCGTCGCCATCCTCCGCAACCGGGTCGACCAGTTCGGCGTCTCCGAGCCGGTGATCCAGAAGCAGGGACGCGATCGCATCGTCGTCGACCTGGCGGGTGTGCAGGATCCGGAGACCGTGCGGCAGCTGATCGGCAGCACGGCGCGGCTCGAGTTTCGCATGGCCAAGTCGGCGACCGAGGCCACGCAGATCGTCGATCGCCTCGACCGTTACCTGGCGTCTGCCGCCCACGACACGTCGGCCGCCGGGGCCGACTCGTCGCTGGCATCCTCGAAGCCGCTGAGTTCGCAGTTCGCCGTCTTCTATACGCCCGAGTATGGAGTGCCGACCGGCGCCTTCGTGCGCAGCGAGGCGCGGCCCGAGGTCGATCGCCTGCTCGCCACGGCCGGTGTCGATTCGGTGCTGGGCAGCGACGCCGAGCTGCTCTGGGGCCACGAGGTCACGACCATCGCCAACGTCCAGGGGCGCGTCCTCTACTTCCTGGATCGTTCCTATCAGCTCACGGGCGACCAGGTGAAGACCGCCGAGCGCCGCTTCGATCTCGACTACGAGAACCCGAACGCCCCGGGCGTCCGTCTCGTCTTCACCAACCGCGGCGCCACGCGCTTCGCCGAGGTCACCAAGGCCAACGTCGGCAACCACATGGCCATCGTGCTCGATGACGTCGTGCGCTCCGCGCCGGTCATCCGCGACGCGATCCGCGGCGGCGTGGCGTCGATCACCGGCTCGTTCACGGACGAGGAGGCGCAGGTCCTGGCCACGGTGCTGCGGGCCGGTGCGCTGCCGGTGGATGTCAAGATCATCGAGGAGCGCACGGTCGGCCCGTCGCTCGGTCACGACTCGATCGAGACCGGGATCCAGGCCGGGCTCTACGGCGCCATCGCCGTCGTCGTCTTCATCGTCATCTGGTACCAGGCCTCGGGCCTGGTGGCGGTGCTGGCACTGCTCCTCAACATCTTCCTCATCTTCTCGGGGCTGGCGATGCTGCGTGGCACGCTGACCCTGCCGGGTATTGCCGGCATCGTGCTCACCATCGGCATCGCGGTCGACGCCAATGTGCTGATCTTCGAGCGCATCCGCGAGGAATTGCGAAACGGCAAGACCGTGCGCGCGGCGATCGACTCCGGGTATGGCCGGGCGTTCACGACGATCATCGACTCGAACCTGACCACGCTGATCGCGGCCATCGTGCTCTTCCAGTACGGGACCGGACCGATCCGGGGCTTCGCGGTGACCCTGTCCATCGGGATCATCGCCAATCTGTTCACCGCCGTCATGGTGACGCGCATGATCTTCGATCTGGTCTACAGCCGCCAGTCGGCGCAGAAGCTCAGTATCTAGCGGCCCGTCCGGACGATAGAGGTTGGAACGATGCAAATCCTGGTCGATACCAAGATCGACTTCATGGGCAAGCGGCGCATTGCCTTCTTCCTGTCGGTGGCCGCGCTGCTGGTCTCGATCGGCTCGCTCATCATGCACGGCGGTCCGCGGCTGTCGATCGACTTCACGGGCGGCACCTTCGTGCAGGCGGCCTTCGAGCCGATGATCAGTGCCGAGGAGCTCCGCGGCGCGGTGCGCGACGCCGGTCTCGAGAGCGTCGAGATCCAGCGCCTCACCGGTTCGAACGAGTTCATCATCCGGATGAAGAACGAGGAGGTGGCGGCGGCCAGCACGGCACTGCTGGGCGACGAGGAGGCCCCCGATCCCTTCGCGGTCATCAAGCACGCCGTCGACACGGCGCGGCCCGACATCGAGACCACCCTGATGCGGCAGGAAACGGTGGGACCGAAGATCGGCGAGGAGCTGCGCGGACGCGCCGTGCAGTCGATCCTGGTCGCCCTGGTCCTCATGCTCGTCTACATCGCGATCCGCTTCTCGGGGCTCTTCTTCGCGCTGGGCGCCGTCGTGGCCCTGTTCCACGACGTGATCATCGTCCTCGGCGTCTTCTCGATCACGGGACGTGAGGTGTCGCTCACCATCCTGGCGGCGCTCCTCACCATCGCCGGTTACTCGATCAACGACACGATCGTCGTCTTCGATCGCATCCGCGAGCAGCTCAAGCTCATGCGTCGCGACTCGCTGGAGACGGTCATCAACAAGAGCATCAACCTGACCCTCAGCCGCACGGTGCTGACCAGCCTGACCACGCTGTTCGCGGTGGTGTCGCTCTTCATCTTCGGCGGGT
>JASFRE010000230.1:0-7226 GCA_050115055.1 Candidatus Eiseniibacteriota bacterium
AGCTCCAGCGGCGCATCGGCATCACGACGCTGTACGTGACCCACGACCAGGTCGAGGCGATGACCCTCGGCGACCGCGTCGCGGTGCTGCGCGACGGCCGGCTGCAGCAGGTGGACGACGCGCAGATGCTCTACGACGCTCCCGCCAACGTCTTCGTCGCGACCTTCATCGGTAGCCCGTCGATGAACGTGTTTCGCTCGCGACTGC
The DNA here is from genome assembly GCA_050115055.1 of Candidatus Eiseniibacteriota bacterium. Lineage (GTDB taxonomy): Bacteria > Eisenbacteria > RBG-16-71-46 > CAVPCR01 > CBDCWB01 > JASFRE01. The sequence continues at coordinate 208 of JASFRE010000230.1, forward strand.
GCCACGAGGAGGATGGGGGCTCGAGCTTCGCATTCGGGGAGACGACGTGGATTCGCCTGCCGGCCGACTGGCAGGAGCGGCACGCACGCGCCGTCGAGCGCGCCGGCGAGGAGCTTCGTGTCGGGCTGCGGCCCGAGTCCTTCACCCTGGCCGGCGAGGCCGACCCGCGGGCGCGCTGCCGGGTCACGGTGCACGCGGTCGAGGCGCTCGGCCACGAGACGATCGTCTACTTCGCGTTCGGTGCGGGCGATCCGCACGCGCGCACGATCATGGCCGCGCGTCTGCCGGCGCGGATCGACGTCGAGCCCGGCGCGACGCTCGAGCTCGGCATGGACACCGCACGCGTGCACGTCTTCGATCGGGACGGCGAGGCGCTCTGAGGCCCGCCAGACCGGGCATCCGGCGTGGTCCCGTCGCCGGGCCGGTGCTATGCTTGTCTCGATCGGCACCCTGTCTGCACCGCGCTCCGACACCCGGGAGGCCCCTCATGTCCCGCCGCCCGCCGCTGCGCTCGCCGCCCGTCACGCCGCCCGGCGTGCTGCTCGCCGCCCTCCTCGCGGCCGGGCTCGCCTCCTTCCTGGCACCTGCCCGCGCCGGCGCCGAGGACCGCCCGCTGACGCCGGCCATCGCCGTCGACCCCACCAGCCTCGACTTCGGTGTCGTCCTCGTCGGCCACTGCGAGGAGCGCATCTTCGAGGTGCTGAACATCGGGGATCCCGGCTCGACGCTCAACGTCACCCACTTCACCATCGACGCCAACGGCACCTCGATCGTCGACGCGCCCTCGACCCCGTTCGGAGTGCCCGAGGGCGAGTCCGTGCCGATCACCGTGCGCATGTGCGCCATCGGCGCCGGGCCCCACGAGGGAACCGTCGCGGTGCACGCGGACAACGCGCCCAACTCGCCGGCCACGGTGACCGTGTCGATCCTCGCCAACGCCATCCCGATCTGCGACGCCGGCGGACCGTATCCAGGCGAGTTCGGTCAACCGATCCAGCTCGACGGCTCGGGTTCCCACGATCCGGGTGGCACGATCGTGTCCTATGCCTGGGAGTTCGGCGACGGCGCCACCGGCTCCGGCGTCATGCCGGTGCACGTCTACGCGGGCGGTGGCCAGTTCACGGTGACGCTCTGCGTGACCGACGATCTCGCCCGGACCGAGTGCTGCGCGACCGCTGCCCTGATCGACGGTCCGCAGCCGCCGGTCTGCGACGCCGGCGGTCCCTACAGCGGGGTCCTCGACGACCCGGTGCCGTTCGACGGCAGCGGCTCCTACACGCCGCAGGGCACGATCACGAGCTACGTCTGGGAGTTCGGCGACGGCGCCACCGGCACCGGCGCCATGCCGACCCACGTCTACACCACGACCGGCGTCTTCCCGGTGACGCTGTGCGTGGTCAGCGACGGCCAGATCGAGGTCTGCTGCCAGACCGAGGCGTCGATCAGCGTCAGCCTGCCGCCGGTCTGCGATCACGGCGGGCCCTACGCCGGCCTGTCGGGCATGCCGCTCCAGTTCGATGCGTCCGGCTCGTACGACCCGGATGGGAGCATCGTCTCCTACGCCTGGACGTTCGGCGATGGCAGCACCGGCTCCGGCCCGGCGCCGGCGCACACCTACTCGCCGGCTGAACCGCAGGTCTACGTCGTCGATCTCTGCGTCACCGACGACAGCGGGCTCCAGGTCTGCTGCACGACCGCCGCATCGATCGGGATCGCCGGCGGCGCCAACGGCTCGACGACGTTCGTCATGCACGCGGTGGAGACCGCCTCCGGACCGTGCGGCATCCCCGACCCGTGTCCGTACGAGACGCTGGTGAACGTCGAGGCCGGGATGACCGTCGCCGCCTACCTGCTGGTGCGCAACTACAACGACGTCGCCGGCCTGCAGACCGCCTTCGACTTCGGCGGCTTCGAGTTCCTGTCGGGGATCTGGGACTGCCGGACCCAGCAGGTCAACGCGCGCGTGCCGGCGCCGCCCGGCGGCGCCACCGACGGCACGCTGACCACGGCGTTCGACTGCATCGCCGGCGGCGCCAGCGCGGTGATCGGGCGCCTCCACATGGTGGCGCACGATGCGTGTCTCGAGCATGTCGACTCGAGCTACCCGTTCGGCTCGCACGTGGTCAACTGCCTCGGTGAGATCGCCGCGGTGCCATCCGAGCGGCGCGGCCGGATCTGCGTCGGCGGCGGCGGCTACAGCACCTGCGAGCTACTCACGCCGCTGCGACCGGCGACCTGGGGCGCGATCAAGGCGCAGTACCGGTAGAAGGCGGCCCGGACCGGGCGGTACCATCAAGGGGAACGGTCACGCTGCCACGGAGCGATCCACGCACCCACCTGGAGGCCTCTCATGCCGCACCCCACCCGGCTTCCGTCACCGCCCGTTGCGCTCATCGCCATCACGCTCTGCGTCGCCCTGGCGCCGCTCGCGGCGCGCGCCGACGACGACCTTCCGATCACGCCGGTGATCGCCGTCGATCCGACCAGCCTCGACTTCGGCGTCGTCACCCAGGGCACGTGCGCCGAGCTCGACTTCGACATCCTGAACATCGGCGACCCCGGCTCGGTGCTGAACGTCACCCACTTCACCGTCGTCGGCAACGGCACGTCGCTCGTCGACCCGCCGTCGACGCCGTTCGGCGTGCCGGAGGGCTCGACCGAGCCGATCACCGTGCGCATGTGCGGCATCGGGGTCGGCCTGCAGGAGGGGACGGTCACGGTGCACTCGGACAACGCGGCGAACGGCTCGGCCACGGTCGCGGTCCAGGTCTACTCCAACATCGAGCCCGAGTGCGACGCCGGCGGCCCCTACATGGGCGAGCACGGCATGTCGGTCCAGTTCGACGGCTCGGGATCGAACGATCCCTTCGGCGCCATCGTCTCCTACGACTGGATGTTCGGTGACGGGTCGAGCGGCAGCGGCGTCATGCCGACCCACGTCTACTCCCTGGGCGGTGCCTACGGCGTCACGCTCTGCGTCACCGACGATCACGGCGTCACGACATGCTGCGCCACCCAGGCACTGATCTCCGGGCCGCAGATGCCGGCCTGCGATCACGGTGGAACGTACGTCGGCTACGCGGGCATCCCGCTGCAGTTCGACGGCTCCGGTTCCTACGTGCCCGGTGGCACCATCGTGAGCTACGCGTGGGAGTTCGGCGACGGCAGCACCGGCAGCGGCGCGATGCCGACCCACGTCTACGCAATCAGCAACGGCTACATCGCCACCCTCTGCGTCACCAGCAACGCAGGCCTGGAGAACTGCTGTGCGACGAATGTCAACATCCTGCCGGGCCAGCCACCGGTCTGCGACATCGGCGGCCCCTACGGCGGCCTGTCCGGCGAGCCGATCGCGTTCGACGCCACCGGCTCGTACGATCCGGACGGCACCATCGTCTCCTACCTGTGGGACTTCGACGACGGCACGACGGCCAGCGGACCGACGCCGACGCACACCTACTCGCCGTCCCACTCGCAGTCCTTCCACGTCGATCTCTGCGTCACCGACAACTCGGGGCAGCAGAGCTGCTGTTCGACCTGGGTCCCGATCACCGTCCCGGGTGGCTGGAACGCGATGACGACGCTCGTCCTGCACGCCGTCGAGACCGACTTCGGACCGTGCGACATCCCCGATCCCTGTCCCGGCGCCACGGTCGAGGTGACGCCGGGCGCCACCATCGCCGCCTACCTCCTGATCCGCAACTACGACGACGTCGCCGGGCTGCAGACCGCCTTCGACTTCGGCGGCTTCGAGTTCCTGAACGGGATCTGGGACTGCCGGGCGAACCAGGTCAACGGGCGCGTGCCCGCGCCGCCCGGTGGCCCCACCGACGGTACGCTGGCCACCGCCTTCGACTGCGTGGGGGGCGGTGTCAGTGCCATCATCGGCCGCTTGCACATGGTGGCGCAGTCGGGTTGCCTGATGCAGGTCGAGTCGACCTATCCCTTCGGGACGCACGTCGTCAACTGCCTGAACGACGTGCAGGGGATCGGGCCGAACGAGCGGGGCATCATCTGCGCCGGCGGCAGCGGCGCGGATGTCTGCGACATCGCCATCCCGGTCCGCGAGACCACCTGGGGCGCGATCAAGGCGCAGTACCGGTAGGAGCACGACCGACTCGCAGCGCCGGTCGACAGGCTCGGGGCATCGCCCCCACTGCGCCATCCGACGCACCCGGAGCGCGCATCCCGCGCCGGCAACGCCGCGCGGCTCCGCATGACGCATGCCAGCCCCGACGCCCGCCGGCGCGGCGCGCGGCCGGCCACCCAGCCGAAATGCGCCAGGTGCCCCACGTGTGACGCCCGACCAGACGTGCAGCTGCGCTCGCCTGAACCACTTGCGGCGCATGGGTGGCGTCCGGCGGGCCGCCCTGGCATCTCCTGTGCGTGGTGGAAGGGCTGCCGGACAGCAACCGGCGCGTGTGGACGGAGCCACATCAGGAGGTCTGGGGAGGTCTCGAACCCGGGGGTCCAGCCATGTCGATCCGAGTATGGCACTGCATCGTCCGACGTCGCGCGCGCGCGGGGACCGTCGCCCGTCGCGTCGCTGGCGCCACGCTTCTCGCCGCGCTCCTGGCGCTCGGCGCCGGGTGCGGCACGGAGGGTCTCCCGACCGGTGTCGATCCCGGCACGCTGAGTGGCGCGGTCGCCGAGGTCACGCGACCCGAGGAGGTGGTCACCGAGCCGGTCGTGGTTGCCCGGGTCGGTGTCGACCCGGCGAGCGACGCGATCCTGGTCGGCGGCGGGCGCCTCGAGCTGACGATCCCGCCCGGCGCCGTGCCGGAGCCGGTGGTCGTGACCCTGGCCGAGGTGCCGCCGGAGGAGGTGGTGGGTGGCGGCGTCGAGCTCGCCATCCAGCCGGACGGGCTGCTGCTGCTCGAGCCGGCGATGCTGCGCATCAGCTATGCCGGCACGGCGCTCGACCCCGCCGATCCCCGCTACAAGGGCGGCGAGCCGGAGCTGTGGTGGCTCGATGACAACGGGCGCGCCGTCGAGCAGCTCGAGGGGCTCGACGATCCGGTGCAGCTCATGTTCTCGGCACCGATCGAGTCGTTCGGACAGCTCAGGCTGCTGGTCGCCGTCGATCACGGCACGGCGGGCTGGGACTAGTCGCCGGCGCGCGCCGCGTACGAGACGAACGAGACGGACGCATCGAGGGATCGCGAGCATTGAGCACGAGCCAGAGCGGACAGCACGAGGAGATCGACGCGACATCAGCGCGGTGCCCGTCCTCGCCGGCCACCACACGCCGGCGGGGCCGGGACCACGCACTCCACGCACCACGACGAGGTCCGAAGGTTGAGCGGCCCACGACGACAAGGGGAGAGACGATCCCGGTCCGTCCCCGCCTACGTCACCGGGGTGATCGCCGCCAGTGTCACGGCGGGATGGCTGGTGCTCGCCCGGGCACCGTTGCCTGACCCCGTCATCGTGCTGATCTGGGCCCTCGCATTCGCCACCGGCGAGCTCATGCACCTGCGGACGCCGACCGGCAACGGCAACGTCAGCATGGCGGCGGCGCTCCACCTCGCGGCGGTGCCGATCGTCGGCGCGCCGGTCCTCTTCCTCGCCGCCTGGATCGCCCGGCTCGTCGCCAACCTCATCGTGCAGCGCCAGCCCTGGTACAAGGCGGTGTTCAACGCCGCCCAGGTGTCGCTGGCGGTGGTGGGGGCGCGCTTCTGCTACGAGGCGCTGGTCGGCGAGCTTCCGGTGGCGCTCAGCCGGGACACGATGCCCGTCGTGGTGCCCGGGCTCGTCGGCGCCACGCTGGTCTACTACGTGGTCAACGTCGGGCTGGTGTGCGGCGTGCTGGCGCTCGTGACCGGCAGCTCGCCCTTCCGGGTCTGGCGCCAGAACTACGGCTACCGCGTCGAGCTGGTGAGCTCGGTGGCGCTCTTCCTCATGGCGCCGGTCGTCACCATCACCTACCAGACGGCGGATGCGCTCGGGGTGGCGCTCTTCTTCCTGCCGATGCTCTTCATCCGCGATGCCTGCCGACGCTACATCGCGCTCGAGAAGACCCAGTCGGCGCTCATCGGCTCCGAGCGGCTGGCCGCCAAGGGAGAGATGGCGGCGTCGGTCGGCCACGAGCTCAACAATTTCATGATGATCCTGTCGGGCAACCTGCAGCTCGTGCAGATGAACGACGCGCAGCTGACGCCGGAGGAGCGCGGGCGGCATCTCAAGAAGAGCCTCGAGCAGCTGCGGCGCATGGCCGCGCTCTCGAAGGGCCTCATGGACTTCTCCGGGCTCGAGACGCGACCGATGCCGACCGATCTCGAGACCCTGGTGCGCGAGCTGGTCGAGTTTCTCGAGCCGCAGAACCGCTTCGACGGGATCACGGTGTCGGTCCACTGCGACCCGGCAGTCGGCACGGTGCTGCTCGACGCGGCGCAGATCCAGCAGGTGATGGTGAACCTGCTCCACAACGCGGCGGACGCGATCCGCGAGGCGGGTGGGCCGGACGGCGACGGCGCCCCGGCGGGCGACGGCCGCATCGAGGTACGGGTCCGGCGGCGACCGGGACGCGGTGCCGGCTCGATCGAGATCACAGTCGACGACAACGGCCCCGGCGTCGCGGATGAGCTCCGGCGCCGGATCTTCGAGCCGACCGTCACGACGCGCGTCGCCGGTCACGGCTTCGGACTGTCGACGGTCTACCGCATCGTCAGGAACCACGGCGGCACGGTGGAGGTCGGCGACGCCGACGGCGGCGGAGCGCGGTTCCGGGTCGAGCTACCGTGCGCGAGTGCTGACGCGACGTCCGACGGCCCGCCGACCGGGCACCGCCGCGCCGCGTGATGCTTGCCGCCGGCGGTCGACGACGGGGTGCGGTCACGGTCGCGTCAACGTGCCCGGTGACGTCTGGCTCTCGCTCAGGCACTGCCGGAAGTCGCGTCCCCGTGCCTCGAAACCCGCGTAGCGGTTGTAGCTCGCGGCGCCCGGCGACAGCAGGCAGACTCCGCCGACCGGCGTGATACGCCGCGCGACACTCACGGCCGACTGCATGTCGGCCACCT
>JASFRE010000231.1:0-7203 GCA_050115055.1 Candidatus Eiseniibacteriota bacterium
TCCACAGCACGGTGTGGTACCCGGCTGCCGCGAGCAGCTCGGGAAAGGTGGTCGCCTGGGGCGGAAGCCGCGATGCCCAGTTCTCGATACCGATCGCGTCGGGATACATGCCGGCGAGCAAGGCGGGGATCGACTGCCCGGTCCACGACGACGGGGCCCAGGCCCTCGAGAAGGCGGTGCCGTCGCCGGCCAGCGCCTGAATCCGGGGTGACAGCTCTTCGCCGAGCGTCCCCTCGAAACGGTCGGCGCGTGCCGCATCCAGGACGATCAGGAAGATGTCCGGACGCCCCAGGCTGCCGGACCGGGGAGGAGCGAGCAGCGCGTCGGGTCGCATGGCGGACCCGTAGTGCTCGGTGGCGTTCGTCGGATCGAGCAGAAAGCGCAAATCGGGACGATCGGGAGCTCCCGGGGGCTCGGTCGTGCTGACCGTCCGCAGGCCGGTCCATCGAACCGTTCCGTTTGCCGTGCCGAAAACGCGGATGCGGAGGCGGACCAGCTTCTCCGCCCAGGCGCTCAGATCGGCCTCCACGGAGCGCACCTCATCCGCGGCCAGACCGGTCTCGAATACCCGCGTTGGCCCGTTGTCGTCGACGATCTCGACGACCACATTCGTCTCCCCGGATAGGCCCTCCGTGGCCACCTCGCCGGCTAGACGTGTCTCCGGCGCCGGCAGCAGATAGAGCTCCATCAGACTGTCGGTCGCCATGTCGATCGCTGCCGCGGAGAAATCCTCGAAGCGATCGGGCGCGAGCTCGATCGGGATCGCAGCCGCGGCGCCGGACGAAGCCGACGGGGTGTCCTGATCTGCGAGGGTGACCGCCATCGGTCCGTCGGGCCGGTACGGGCGACCCAGCCCCGAGCGCAGCTCGATCTTCCGAAAGCGGGCCGCCCGCGGCGGCGGGTCGGGCCTGCCGGGCTGGCTCGCGGGCCAGGGGACCGTGGTCGTGAAGCGCAGCTCGAGTTCGTTCCAGCCCACGTGCAGCGCCGCTGCGGGGAGCGCGATCTCGTACGTCGACCAGTTCGAATCCATGGTCTCGGTCGCCAACGCGTGCCCGTTCAACAGAGGCGTCAAGGTCTGCGTCGGGCTATCCGGTGCCACCGGCATCGCCTCCGCGACGAATGTGGGCGGAACGTCGGAGACCGAAAAGAAACGGATGGTCGCCGAGGTTCCCTGCGGATACACGGTGCCGGTCGACCACGTGTGGGCGGGAGCCCAGTTGGTCACCAGGTAGCGTGCAGATTCGGGGCTCGGGAAGATCAGCCCGGTCTCGAGCCGGGTGGCCGCGAAGGGGGTCTGCTCCGCGAGGTAACGCTCGACCTTCCCACCCGGCGAGCAGGCCGCCGCCAGCAGCACGATGCAGAGGATCGGGAGACCGCGGCGCGCCGTCGACGTGGCTGCGGATCTTCTCATGGAGCGGAGTATACAAGTCGGCAGGAGGCCCCCGGCCGGGCGCTCCGCCGCCCCCGGCGATCGGGACGGCCCACGGGCGCAGCCCCCGGATCGGCAAAGGGGTGTGCCCGGAAGATTCGACTTCCCCTGTAGTAGCATCGACCGGTGCCGCGGAGTGATCCCCATCGGCGAGTCCTCACCCGTGCTCGACGGCGGCGCCGACAACCCCGAGAACCCGGAACCCCGGAAGCAGCCATGTGCACCCGCGTGACGCTCCGTTTCCTTACCGCCGCCCTCCTGTCCGCGTTCCTGCTGCTGCCGCGTGCGGTCATGCCGGCGCAGGTTTCGCAGCCCGACTACTGGCCGCAATGGCGCGGCCCCGAGGCCACCGGTGTGGCGCCGGACGCCGATCCACCGGCGACCTGGAGCGAGACCGCCAACATCCGCTGGAAGGTGCCGATCCCCGGCCGCGGCTCGGGCTCCCCGATCGTCTGGGGCGACAAGGTGTTCGTCCTCACCGCGGTCTCCGATACCGGGCAGGCGGTGGAAGGCGTGATGCACCACTTCATCGTCATGGCGCTCGACCGCGCCACCGGCGAGGTGGTGTGGCGGCAGGTGGCGCGCGAGGAGGCGCCGCACGAGGCGACCCATCGCCAGAACGGCACCTATGCATCGGCCTCGCCGGTCACCGACGGCGAGGTGTTGATCGCCAACTTCGAGTCGCGCGGCATGTACGCCTACGACCTCGACGGCAACCTGATCTGGTCGAAGGATCTCGGCGACAAGCACATGCGCAACCAGTTCGGCGAGGGCAGCACGCCGGCGTTGCACGGCAACACGCTGGTGCACGTGTGGGACCAGCTCGGCGGCCAGTCGTTCGTCATCGCGCTCGACAAGCGCACCGGCGAGGAGCTGTGGCGCCGTGACCGCGAGGAGATCGATACCTGGGCAACGCCGTTGATCGTCGAGGTCAACGGGCGCGCGCAGGCTATCGTGCCGGCAATGGAGCGCATCGAGAGCTACGACCTGGAGACCGGCGAGATCGTGTGGGAGTCCGACGGCCTGACGATGAACGTCATCCCCTCGCCGGTTTACGAGGACGGCCTGGCGATCCTGATGAGCGGCTACCGCGGCAACGCGGTCAAGGCGATCGACCTGTCCAAGGCGCACGGTGACATCACCGGCACCGACGCGATCGTCTGGAGCTACGACCGCGACACCCCCTACGTGCCGTCGCCGCTGCTCTATGACGGCATCCTCTACATGCTCAAGTCGAACAACGGCATCCTGACCGCCTTCAACGCCCGCACCGGGGACATCTACTACGGTACCCAGCGGCTCGACGGCATCGGCGAGGTGTTCTCCTCGCCGGTCGGCGCCGGCGGCCGCGTCTACATCACCAGCCGCGACGGCCACACCCTGGTGCTGCGCAACGGCGAGACGTTCGAGGTGCTCGGCTCCAACAGCCTCGATGACGGCTTCGACGCCTCGCCGGCGATCGCCGGCGGCGAGATCTACATGCGCGGCTACAACAACCTGTACTGCATTGCGGAAGACTGATGAAAAGGGTCGCGGCGGCGCTGGCCCTGGCGCACCGATCTTCCAGATAGATTGCCGCGCGCGTCGCTGGTCGCTGAGGTCTACCCCGCCGAGGACTTGAAATGATGAGAAGGGGCCACGGAATTGTCGTCGTCCTTGTTGCGTCGGCAGCGCTCGCCTGCGGGGACGCCGGCCGGCAACCGGTTGCCTCCGGCGCCACGCGCGAGGACACGAGTCGCGGCGTCGAAGAAGTACGCGACTTTGCGCGCCGATACACGGCGGCGTGGAACAGCGGTGAGCCGGGCAATGTCGCCGCGTTCTTCGCCGAGGACGGCTCCCTGACGGTCAACGATTCCCAGCCCGCGGTGGGCAGCGCCGCCATCACGGAAGTCGCCCGCGGCTTCATGACCGGCTTCCCTGACATGGTTCTCCTGTTCGACGGCCTGGAGCCCGCCGGAGACCGGGTGAGCTTCCACTGGACGTTCGTCGGCACCAACACGGGCCCGGGCGGCAGCGGTCAACGGGTCCGATTCAGCGGTTACGAGTCCTGGCGGTTCGACCGGGACGGCCTGATCGCCGATTCTCTGGGGCACTTCGACGCCGCGGAATACGAGCGCCAGCTGGAGAACGGCGTCGACAGCTACCTGTACGTGTGGGCAGGTGATCCCGACGAGGACGACGCCGACTTTCTCGCGGTCATCGACGCTTCCCCCGACTCGGCCCGCTTCGGCGAAGTGCTGTCGACGGTCACGGTGGGGGCTTCGGCGGGCGCCCACCACAGCGAGCACGTGATGCCTTCCGGCGGGCGGCTGGTGGTGAACGGGTTCACTGCGGGCAGGTCGTGGGTGATCGACGTTCGGGACCCGCTCCATCCCTCCGTCGCCGCGTCCTTCGAGGGCGCAGGGCCGTACACCTCGCCCCACAGCTTCGACCGCACGCCCGACGGGAACGTGCTGGCGACGTTTCAGTACTACGGGGGCGATACCGATACCGCCGGCGGGCTCGTGGAGCTCGATCCCGAGGGCCGCTTCATCCGCGGCAGCGACGCCGCGGACGCCGCCGATCCGGAGCTCCACCCCTGCAGCCTCGCCATCGCTCCCGAGCTCGACCGCGTGCTGACCACGACCTCGGACATGAGCATGCGCCACGAGGGGCGATCCGTACAGATCTGGAGCCTCAGCGGCCTGGAGCTGTTGCACACGGTACTGCTGCCCCCCGGCCCGCAGGGCGACGAGCACCTCAACCCCGCCGAGCCGCGATTCCTGCCCGATGGCAGCGCGATCGTCAACACTTTCAATTGCGGCCTGTACCTGCTGACCGACATCGCCGGCGACGCTCCACAGGCGGAGTTCATCGGCTCGCTACCGCGCGATCCCGGCAGCACCGAAGAGTGCAGCCTGCCGGTGCTGTTCAACGACTATTGGGTGCAGACCTCCGACCCCTTGCACGCGATGGGCGTGTTCGACATCAACGACCCTCGCCATCCCGTCCAGGTCGATGAGCTGCGCTTCGCGGGCGACGCCACGCCGCACTGGCTCTCGCGCGAACGCGGGACGAACCGCATCGTCATGACCGGCGGCGGCGCGGATCTGCAGGGGATGGTGGTGCTGGTGGAGATCGATCCGACGAGCGGAAAGCTGGCGATCGTCGAAGGGTTCGGCGCCGCAGGGGCGATCGGCGTCGACATGCGGCGGCAGGATTGGCCGCACGGCAGCAGCGGACCGGCGATCCCGCACGGCGCCGTGTTCTCTCGCTGAGGCGCGCCGCGCCCCTGGGGCCACGACTAACCGCGCGCTGACCAGCGCCTGGCATACCAGATCGGCAGGCAGGTCCGGCCGTGACCCTACCTAGAATTCTTGGTATGCTGTGCCCGTCGCTCGTGATCGCTCCCCCACGACGCGGACGGGAGACAGTATGGGAAAGCTGTTCAGCCTGACGTATCCGACCGCCGCAGTGCTGCTGGCCATCCGCCACGGCCACCGTTACGGCTTCGACGTGATGGACGCCACCGGCCTGCCCGACGGCACGGTGTACCCGATCCTGCGACGCCTCGAGCGACGCGGTGTGCTCGAGGGCGTCTGGGAGGACGAGGCCATCGCCGCCGCGGAGCAACGCCCGCCGCGCCGCTACTACCAGCTCACCGACGTCGGCGAGTCGTCCATCGATGAGATCGAGGGGCGCTTTCCGATGCTGGTCCGGTTGTTCGCCGGAGACGGTGCCTGATGACGGCGCACGACGGTTTACCGGCTCAGGACGCCCCCCGGGGTGCGTCGCTGCCGGTTCCCGGACGGGGGCTCATCGCCGCCGCGGCGAGGCTCGTGCCGGCCGCGCGCCGCGACGCCTGGCAGCGGGAATGGCTCGGCGAGACGGCCTACGCCTGGCGCGTCATCCGGCAGAAAGGCGGCTCCCCGCTGCAACGTCTGCGCCTGCGGGTGCGGACCACGACCTGTGTGATCGACGCTCTCTGGGAGAGGAAACAGACGATGACTCTGAGCGGGATGTTCAACGACCTGCGCTTCGCGCTGCGCGGCCTGCTGCGCTACCCCGGCTTCACCACCGTGGCGGCGCTGACGCTGGCGCTGGGCATCGGCGCCAACACCGCGGTGTTCACCCTGATCGACGGCGTGCTGATCCGGCCGCTGCCCTACCGCGACGCCGACCGGCTGGTGGCGCTCGAGCACCTCGGCCGCGAGGGGCGCGACGAGCTGCCGATGTCGCAGGGCCTCTACATCACCTACGGTGACAACGCCGCGTCGCTGGAGAGCATCGGCCTGTACGGCGGCACGGCGGTCAACGTGGTCAACGAGGGGGACGCGCAACGCATGCGCGCCGACGTGGTGACGCCGAGCTTCTTCCGCGTACTCGGCGTCGACGCGGCCATCGGTCGCACCTTCGTCGATGCGGAGGGCGCGCCCGACGGCGAGCTCGCCGTGATCCTGTCCGATGGGTTGTGGCGCAGCTCGTTCGGGGCCGATCCCGATGTCATCGGCCAAAGCCTCGACGTCAACGGCCGGTTGCGGCCGATCGTCGGCGTGATGCCGCCGGATTTCGGCTTCCCGTCGCCCGACGCGCGCATGTGGATCCCGATGGTCGTCGACCCGGCGCGCGCCCCGCTGGCCGCGTTCGGTGCCGGCGGCGTGGCGCGCATGGCGCCGGGCGCGAGCGTCGAGTCGGTGCACGCCGAGCTCGAGGGCCTCATCGGTCGCCTCGACGAGCTTTACCCCGACAGCGGCGGCCCCGCCTTCCTGCACGAAGTCGGCCTGCGTTCGGTGGTCACTCCGCTCAAGGAGTACCTGGTCGGCAACGTCACCAGCACGCTGTGGGTGCTGATGGGCACCGTCGGTCTGGTGCTGCTGATCGCCTGCGCGAACGTCGCCAACCTGCTGCTGGTGCGCGCCGACGCGCGCCGGCGCGAGCTCGCCGTGCGCGTCGCCATGGGCGCCGGGCGCATGCAGGTGCTGCGCTGGTTCCTGAGCGAGTCGCTGGTGCTGGCAGCCTTCGGTGGCATCGCCGGCGTCGCCATCGCGATGGCCGCGGTGCGCACCTCGGTGCGCTTCGTGCCCACCGACATCCCGCGCATGGCGGAGGTCGGCGTCGACTGGCGCGTGCTGCTGTTCAGCGGCCTGGTGGCGCTCGGTTCCGCGGTCTTCTTCGGCTCCTTCCCGGTGCTGCGCGCGCGCACCGACAACCCGGCGTCGCAGCTCCGCGAGGGCGCGACGCGCGGCGGCACCAGCGGGCGCGAGCGGCACCGGCTACGCAGCGGCCTGGTGGTTACCCAGGTGGCGCTGGCGCTGGTGCTGCTGGTCGGCTCGGGCCTGATGTTCCGCAGCTTCCAGGCGCTGCGCGCCATCGACCCCGGCTACGACGTCGACGACGTGCTGACCGCGCGCATCACCGTGCCCAGCGCCGAGATCGAGGGCGGCCTCGAGACCGCCGGCTTCTTCCGTCAGCTCGGCCAGCGACTTGCCGCGCAGCCGGGGGTCGAGGCGGTCGGTTTCATCGACACCGCGCCGCTCACCAGCGGGGTGAGCTACTACAGCATCCAGGTCGAGGACGTGCCGCGCGGGCCCGGCGAGCTGCCGGTCTTCGGCAGCAACCTGCAGACCGAGGCGGGCTATTTCGAGGCCATGGGGATCGACCTGCTCGAAGGGCGCACGCTGCGCGAAGGCGACGGCGCCGAGGGCGCCCGCGCCGTGGTGGTGTCGCACGCCTTTGCCGAGCACTGGTGGCCGGGGGAAAGCCCGATCGGCCGTCGCCTGCGCCTCGGCGTTCCC
>JASFRE010000232.1:0-7199 GCA_050115055.1 Candidatus Eiseniibacteriota bacterium
ACGGGCGTCTCATCCGGCCTCCTGCTTGTTCCGGCCCGGCCGGTGCCGTCCTGCCGGCGCCGGTTCATCCACCTGCACCAGCTCGCGATACCGCGCCCCGCCCCACGGGTCGCGCAGCCGTCGGTCCGGCACGTCATCCGCCGCGGCCGCTTCGCGTCACTTCCTGCGCATCACCGCTGTTCTTCGCGAACCCGTGCTCGGCGGGCGGTCGATCAGGGATGTCCCGCCGTGGCTCCGGCCGGGCGCGCGTTGCCCCTGGCCGGCGAGGGGGGGGCGGCGGTGTGCGCGGCCACGAACAGCAGGCGGTCGCGGATCGTCGGGGTGCTGTGCGCTCCCTCTGGAAAGGCACCGCTCGCGAACAGCGGACGCTCCGGTGCGTCGCGCAGGGCGTCGATGAGCGCTCCGAGCTCGACCCGGTCGAGCCGGCCGTCGCGTACGATGGAGTCGAACCGGCGCCAGTCGATGCGCCGGACGCGCGCACGCAACGTCGCCTGCCGGTCGCCGTCGCCTGCGGCGTCATGATCCGGTGGGGGCGGCGGGCCGGCGCCGCCGCGCCCCGTGGCCGCGCCGTCGCCGGACCCGTCATCGTCGGCGTCGAGGGAACGCACCGCCTCGCGTCCGGCCTGACGCGACAGATGGCCGAGCGTCGTGTCGTCGAGGACGCTCGGCCGATCGCTCGCTGCCGCCAGCGTCTCCAGGGTCTCCGGCTCGAGCTCCAGGATGCCGGCCAGATCGCGTGCGTGCGCCTCGATCACCAGCTGGCGGTCGGCGCGAGCACCGAGCTTGAGCATCGCGTTGACCAGCGGCAGCAGGCCGGCGACGCGCGCCGCATCGAGATCCGCGAGGTGCACGGCGCCGATGATCACGCGGTCGAGAAGCCGCGTCTCGAGCAGGCGGAACGGCACCAGGAGGGCTGGCCACAGGAGCAGGGCGATGAACGCGATGAGCCCGCCGGCCTGGATGGCCAGCAGTGCCACGGTCATGGTGACGATGATCGGGGCAGCCCAGCCGAGGACCGGCAGGCGGCCGAGACGGTGATGCAGGGCGAGTCGCTGGGCGACGCTGGCGGCGAGCTCGCCGTCCTCGAGCAGGCGACAGGCCGCCAGGGGAAGCGCCTCCAGGTGGGCGCGGTCGCGCGCCGGCCGGCGCCAGTCGTGACGCACGCCGGTGCCGGGGTCGTCCAGCACCACCCGCACGCGCGTCCGCGCCGGCAGCCGCAGGCCCCGGGCCGCGTCGATGACCATCGAGGCCAGACGCTGGCGTGGCAAGCCGCCGACCTCACCGGGTACGAGCTGACGGAAGTCGATGAGACGCCGGTCCCGGGAGCGGTGGGCGTGAACCAGGGCCAGCAGCGCCAGGATCCCCGCCACCAGCGTGACGATCGTGCCGAGCCGGTCCGGCGTCAACATCGCGACGGCGATCGTCGGGACGGCGATGCCGAGCAGGTGGAAGGCCCAGAGGAGCCAGCGATCGAGGGCGAGCCGCCGTCCCAGCGCGACCGGCGCCATGTCGGGATGCGCGTGGATGGGACTCCGGTTCCAGGAGCGCGGCTGGAAGCGGAACGGCGACCGGAGGGCCGTCGACTCGAGCACCAGGAGCGCGGTGACGATGAGCGCCAGGTGGAACGGCACGAAGACCAGGTGCCAGGGTGCGGGCATCGACACCATGAAGTCCCACGCGCCGTGCACGACCGCCGGTACGAGCAATGCCAGCAGGCAGTAGCCGAGGCCACGTGTCCGCTGCTGGGCGTGGTGGAGGAGCGCTCCCATCAGCGTTCCGAACACCGCATGCGCTGGCACCGACATGACGGCGCGTCCGGCGTTGATGGCGGCGCCGTGCTGGAGCAGGTAGTGGACGTTCTCGACCGCGGCAAAGCCGACGGCCACGAGCACCGCGTAGACGATGAAGTCGACCGGCTCGTCGGCCTCCCGTGAGATCACGAAGGGGGCGACGGCCACCAGCTTGGCGCTCTCCTCGATCACGCCGACACAGAGGATCCAGGCCAGCAGCCGGTCCAGGGGACGTGTTGCATGGAGGAGCGGCCCGGTGTCGCCCACCAGCCGGTACAGGAGGAGTGCCAGCCCCACCGCGAGGCCGCCGGTGAGGAACGCGGCCACCAGGCGCCAGCGCGGCTCCGGCTCGTAGCGATCGTGCAGGACGACCAGCAGCGCGATGATGAGGGCGGGGGCGATCGCCAGCAATCCCAGCCACATGCCGAGGTCCTCGGACGATCG
Organism: Candidatus Eiseniibacteriota bacterium; assembly: GCA_050115055.1. GTDB lineage: Bacteria > Eisenbacteria > RBG-16-71-46 > CAVPCR01 > CBDCWB01 > JASFRE01. The sequence goes on from JASFRE010000232.1 coordinate 2,235, forward strand.
CGCGCCGCCGGCGGCGGCGCGCCAAGGGAGGTGACGGGCCAGCGACCGGGTGTCGGGTGCGCGCCGGTCGCGATCGGCGAAGCATCGCCGGGGCGCATCCTAGCAGAATCATCCGCTGCCCAGCTCCGGGGGCTCGGGGGTGGCGAGCGGCCGGGACGGCCGGCCAGGGGGTGGCGCTGGAGGGGGAGGCGACTGGCATATTGTCTTGGTTTTTTTTATGACACGTTTCGCCCGCCGCTCGATCAGAAGAGATGCGGGGGAGGCTCGACAGAGCGACTCGAGTGGCTGACCACCACCGATCCGGAGCGCGACGAGGCGTTTGCAGCCGGCGCCTGGCGTGCTTCAGCGAGAGCACGGGCGGTGGCTGGTCGGTCCGGGGCCCGGCGACTGCGGTGTCTGCCGGGCCCTTCCCTTTGTGCCGCGCCAGGCGTGACCTCTGAACACGTTGTGGGCCAATGCGTTGCGGCGAATCGGTCGGAGGGGTGGGGATCAGGCGACGAGCTCGAGCCGGGTCGTCCCGGCCGGCAGCACCTCGCCGACCACCGGCGCGGCTTGATGACCCGCTGCCGTGTAGGCGGTCTGGAAGGCGTCGACCGCCTCGGGAGGCAGGGCCACGAGCAGGCCCCCCGAGGTCTGCGGGTCGAAGACGATGCGCCAGGCCGGCTGGGCCTCGAACGGGCCCCGCACCTGGTCAGCGAGGGCGCTGGCGTTGCCCTTCAGGCCGCCCGGGAAGACGCCTTCGGCGAGCAGCTCGAGGGCGCCCGGCAACAGGGGCAGGGCGCCGACGTGAACGCGCATTGAGACGCCGGAGGCACGGGCCATCGAGGTGGCGTGGCCGGCCAGGCCGTAGCCGGTGATGTCGGTCGCGGCGTGGACGCCGGCCGCGCACATGGCGCGGCAGGCGTCGCGGTTCAGGGTGCGCATGACCTCGATCAGATGCCGGGTGGCGGTCGCGTCGAGTCGGTCGCGCTTGATGGCGGTCGCCAGGATGCCGGTGCCGAGCGGCTTGGTGAGCAGCAGGCGGTCGCCCGGCCGCGCACCGGCGTTGGAGACGATGCGGTCGGGGTGAACCCGGCCGGTCACCGCGAAGCCGACCTTGAACTCCGCATCCTTCACCGTGTGCCCGCCGACCAGCGGCACGCCGGCCTCGCGCAGCACGGTCTGGGCGCCCTCCAGGGTCTCCGACAGGAGCTCCAGCGGCAGCGCGTCGTGCGGGAAGCCGACGATGCCGAGAGCGGTCAGCGGCTCGCCGCCCATCGCGTAGACGTCGCTCAGCGCGTTGGCGGCGGCTACCGCGCCGAACGCCGCCGGCTCGTCGACGATGGGCGTGAAGAAGTCGACCGTCTGCACGAGCGCCAGGTCGTCGGTGAGCCGGAAGACACCGGCGTCGTCCCACGTGCCGACACCGACCAGGAGGTCGGGATGCTGCGAGGCGGTGACGCCGCGCATGACCCGGGCCAGATCCTCCAGCCCCAGCTTCGCCGCTCACCCGGAGGTGGCGACCATGGCGGTCAGCTTGTGGCGAATGCGCTCACGGTCGGTCATCGTCGCTCCTCGTCGTTCATCCCCGCTCGCGGTTCATCCCCGCTCGCGTGCCGGCGGCCCGCCGTCAACCGGCGGTCTCCCCGCCGGGATCACCGGTTTCCCGGGAGGTCCCGTCACCGGTGGCGGCGCCGGCGGTCGACCGGTCGCTTGTCGGCGCACCGTCACGACCATCACTGCCGTCACCGTCCTCGCCGTCGCCGGTCGCGGCGGTGCGAGAGAAGGTGATCGCCTCGCCGTCGAGCTCGACGTCGACGCGGTCGCCGGTCCGGAGCTCGCCGCTCACCATGCGCATCGCCAGCGGGTTCTCGATCTGTATCTCGATCTCGCGCTTGAGCGGACGGGCACCATAGGTCGGATGGAAGCCGTCCCGTGCCAGCTTCTCGCGCACCGGCAGCGCCACCTGGACGGTGATGCCCACATCCCGCATGCGGGCCGCCAGGTGCTCGAGCTGGATGTCGAGGATCTCTCGAATGTGCTCCTGCGCCAGGGAGTGGAAGACGATGAGATCGTCGATCCGGTTCAGGAACTCGGGCTTGAAGTGTTTCCGGACCGCGGTCATGACGACACCCTTGGCCTCGGCGTAGCTCACCTGGCCGTGCCCGGCGCCGAAGCCGATCGTCGTGCGATCGGCCAGCTCGGTGCTGCCGAGGTTCGAGGTGCCGATGACGATCGTATTGCGGAAGCTGACGCGCCGGCCCATGGCGTCGGTCAGGAGGCCCTCGTCGAGCACCTGCAGGAGGAGGTTGAAGACGTCGGGGTGCGCCTTCTCGACCTCGTCGAGGAGGACCACCGAGTACGGCTGCCGCCGCACCTTCTCGGTCAGCTGGCCGCCCTCGCCGTAGCCGACGTACCCGGGCGGCGCGCCGATGATCTTCGCGACCTCGTGGCGCTCCATGTACTCGGACATGTCCAGGCGCACGATGTGGTTCTCGTCGTCGAACAGGAACTCGGCGAGCGCCTTGGCGAGCTCGGTCTTGCCGACGCCGGTCGGCCCCAGGAACAGGAAGGCGCCGATCGGCCGGTCGGCGGCGCGCAGCCCGGCGCGGTTGCGCCGGATGGCGTTCGAGACCGCGGTCACCGCGTCCTCCTGGCCAACGATGCGCCGGTGGATCTCCTCCTCCATGCGGGCCAGCTTCGACGCCTCCTCCTCGACCAGGCGTGTGGCCGGGATGCCGGTCCAGGAGGCGATGATCTCGGCGATGTCCTCGGGCTCGACCTGCGGCGACTCCTCCTCCTGGTCGTCGTGCCACTGCTGGCGCGCCTCGGCCAGCGTGCCCTCGAGCGCCAGGAGCTCGGTGTGGTAGCCCGCCGCCTCCTCGAAGGCCTGGCGCGCGAAGGCGTCCTCCTTGCGTGCCTGCAGGGCGCGGCGCTGGTTCTCGAGCTGCTGCAGCTCGGGCGGCATCAAGTGCAGACTCAGGTGCTTGCGCGAGCCGGCCTCGTCGACCAGGTCGACGGCCTTGTCGGGCAGGGCGCGGTCGGTCACGTAGCGATCCGATAGCCTGGCGGCCGCCTCGATCGCCGCGCGGCTGTAGCGCACGCCGTGGTGCTGCTCGTAGTGCGACTGCAGGCCCTCCAGGATGTCGATCGTCTCCTCGATCGTCGGCTCCTGGACCAGTACCGGCTGGAAGCGGCGCGCGAGGGCGCGGTCGGATTCGATCTGCTTGCGGTACTCGTCGACCGTGGTGGCGCCGATCGTCTGCAGGAGGCCGCGCGCCAGTGCCGGCTTCAGCATGTTCGAGGCGTCGACGCCGCCGCCGCCCGCCCCGGCTCCGACCACCGTGTGCAGCTCGTCGATGAACAGGATGACGCGCCCGCCGGCTCGCACCACCGCGTCGCGCACCGCCTTGAGTCGCTGCTCGAACTGGCCGCGCGCCCCGGCGCCGGCCACGAGATCGGCCATCTCGAGCGACAGGATGCGCTTCGAGACCATGGTCTCGGGCACCTCGGCATTGGCGATGGCCTGCGCGAGCCCCTCGACGATGACGCTCTTGCCGACACCGGCCTCGCCGATCAGGACGGGGTTGTTCTTCTTGCGGCGGTTCAGGATCTCGATCAGGCGTTCGATCTCGCGCTCGCGGCCGACGACCGGATCGAGTTCACCGCGGCGCGCCATCTCGGTCAGATCGGTCGTGAACTCCTTGAGGACATCGAGCTGGCTCTCCGAGTCGGGCTGATCGATCTTGTCGTCGCCGCGCATGTCGAGCACCGATTCGCGCACGCGGTCGTGGGTCAACCCGGCATCGTGCAGGAGCTCGGCGACGGGGCCGGCCTCGTCGATGAACAGCGCCAGCAGCAGGGCCGCGGTCGAGACGTAGCGGTCGCTCAGCCCGCGGGCCTCCTGCACGGCCTGCTCGAGCACCGCCTTGGTCTCCTTGCCAAAGGTGATCGTCGCCTCCTGGGTGCCAGCCGCCGGGGTGCCACTGCCGGTCGCTCCGTCACCGGCACCCGGCAGGCGGCGGATGCGCTCGGACAGCTCGGCGCGCAGCCGCCCGACCGGATCGTCGATCGACGAGGCTGCGTCGAGCACCTCATGGAGCAGCGAGCCCTCCTGCTCGAGCAGTCCCCAGAGCAGGAACTCCGGGGTGAAGTGCGTGCGCCCGCCCTCGACCATCTCGGTCGAGCCCAGGTAGATCGCCTCCTGCACCTTCTGGGTGCTGCGTCTCAGGAATGCCTGGATCATCGCGTGTTCTCCACCCGTCTACCGCCGTGGGATGCCCGCCGCGTTCCCGTGGGGTCCGCCCGTCGGCCCGTCGTGACCGGCGCCCGGTCGCCGTGTCCAGCCGCCTTCATACACCGGCAGCGCGCGTCTGCGCCGGACGCCACGGGAGGCACGGGGGCGGCGCCCACGCCTGCTCTAGCCTATCGCGGCTGCCCATGCAATGGGGTGATCGTTGGACGGGGCTCGTAGATCAGCAGCCGGCATCGCAGCCCGCCGTGCACGAACGGCACGACGCGGTCGGGCGGCCGTTCCAGCCGCGTCTCGAGCTCGCGGTGGTGTGCGACCAGGGCCGCGCGCCAGCTCCGCCAGGGGCCGGCGAGCCGTGTACCGATCCGGGCGTGGAGCTCGCCGAGCTCGCGCACCTCGGTGACGCGCCGGCCGTAGGGGGGATTGGTGATCAGCAACCCGGTGGGAGCCGGAGGCTCGAGCGTCTCGAAGTCCGCCCGGCCGAGCGCGACGAGCGGCAGGATCCCGGCGCGCCCGGCATTGCGCCGCGCCACGCCGACCTGGCCGGCGTTGCGGTCGGATCCATGGATCGGTGCCTGGACATGGTCCAGGACCCCGGTGGCGGCCGTCTCCACCAGCGCCCGCCAGCTGGCGGCCGGGCAGCCGGGCCAGTGCTCGAACGGAAACCGACGCCCGGCGCCGGGCGCCCGTCGGCTGGCGATCAGCGCCGCCTCGATGGGCACGGTGCCGGCACC
>JASFRE010000233.1:0-7198 GCA_050115055.1 Candidatus Eiseniibacteriota bacterium
AGACCGATCGATCGGGTCCGGCAAAGGCAAAGGAAGCACACGCGCCCCCGGAGCGTCGCCCGGAACCCCCGCGCGGGCCGGCTACTTCCGGCCGGCCGCGTCGCGCGCGGCCTCGAATCGCTCGAGCTGCTCCCGGTAATAGGGGCCGTCCGGCTCGAGCTCGAGGGCGCGCCGCGCCGCATCGATCGCCGCCGCCGTCTCGCCGCGCCGGAAGTGCACCTCGGCCAGCGTATCGAGGATCTCGGCATTGTCGGGCTCGAGGGCCACGGCGCGCCGCGCCGCCTCGAGCGCGTCGTCCAGGTAGACCTCCGCCAGCGCCGTGAACCAGGCGAGCGCGTTCAGCGTGCTTGCGTCGGCATCGTCACGGGCCAGTACCCGCCGCAGCGTCTCGCCGACGCGCCGCTGCTCGAGGGCGGCGAGGGCGCTGTCGCCGCGCGCGCCAGCCTGCTCGGCGTAGCGCAGGTGGGCGCGCAGCAGATCGGTGGTCTCGTGGATCTCGAAGACACGGATCAGCTCGGGGATCGGATCCACGTGGTCCTCGACACGGAGGTCCACGTAACGGGACTCGTACTCGGGGTACATGTCGCTCGGGCGCACGACGAGGAGTGCGGCCGACTGGACGCCGCGCCGGTCGCCACCCGCCGCCTGGCCGGCGACGAGCGCCGCGAGCAGCCGGCGCGACAGCTCGGCGTCGGTGGCCTGAAAGGCCGCGATCATCGTGTCGACGACGGCCTCGCCGGCGAGGATGTTGCCCTGACACGAGACGTCGGTGGCGATGCGGTGCCCGGCCCAGACGTTGCACTCCGCGCCGGTGTGCGCGGCGACGCCGCCGGCCGCATCGATGATTCCCACCTGCCGGTTGGCGGCGCCGGGATCGTGGCGGAGGAGAACATCGAGCGTCTCCGTCGCGTCGAGCCCGGCGGCGAGGAACCTGAGGCCACGCGGCCCGAACGACTCGTTGGTCTGGGACTGGGTCGCGATCGCCCCGACTCCGGCCCGCGCCCAGGCCACCGCCGCCCCGACGCCGAACGCCCGCGACTGCACGGCGACGCCCAGCTCGCCGGTCACCGAGTCGCGCGCCACGATCGAGAAGGTACCCCACGGCACGGCGGCGGCGGCGGTCCCGGGACGCGCTGCCTCGAGGGCGCCGCCGCAGGCGACGGCGAGGACGATGACGGGGATCATGACGGGACCGGGAGCATGGTGGCGATGCAGCATCGGACGATTCCTCCCCTGGGACCTGACGGCGAGGTCCGGCAGACCGCCGCCGGACGCGCTACGAGTGTAGCCGTCCCCGGCCCGGCGTCAATCGCGCCCGCCGCGCGCGCCGTCTTGCGCGCCGCGCGGCCATCCACGAGTGCTAGCATGCGCCCGATCCCGCACCCCCTGGAGGTACCCGGATGAACGACCGATCGGCCGACGTCCCCGCTGGCGTGCTGCGCCGGCCCAGCGGCTCGACGCTCGTCTTCGAGCAGCTCGACAGCGAGGTGCTGCGCGGCAATCCGCTCGACGACCCGCACCGGCGTGATCTCGTGACCTACCTGCCGCCCGGTTACGATGGCGCGCGGCGCTATCCGGTCATCTACTGCCTGACCGGCTTCACCGGCACCGGGCGCGGGCTGCTGAATACCTCGCCCTGGACCGAGGGGCTTCACGAGCGGCTCGACCGTCTCATCGCGGCCGGCGACGTGATGCCGCTCATCGCCGTCTTGCCGGACTGCTTCACGCTGCTCGGCGGCAGCCAGTATCTGAACTCGGCCGCCACCGGCCGCTACGAGGACTACCTCCTCGAGGAGATCGTGCCGCACGTGGACCGGCGGTTCGCGACCGCCGCTCGCCCCGGGTGTCGCGCGGTGATGGGGAAGTCGAGCGGCGGCTACGGGGCCTTCATGCAGGCGATGCGACATCCCGACGTCTTCGGGCTGGCGGCCTGCCACTCGGGCGACATGTACTTCGAGTACTGCTACAAGCCGGAGTTCCCGAAGCTGGCCAACGGGCTCTGGCGGCACGGCGGCGTGCGAGCGTTTCTCGAGCAGTTCCGGCGCCAGCCGAAGAAGGCGTCATCCGACATCGCGGTGCTCAACATCCTGGCGATGGCGGCGTGCTACTCGCCGGACCCCGACGGGCCGCTGGGCATCGGCCTGCCGATCGATCCACAGACCGGCATCGTGCAGGACGAGGTCTGGAAGCGCTGGCTCGCCTGCGATCCGGTGATGCTGGTCGAGCGCTACGCCGACAACCTCCGGCGTCTGCGGCTCCTCTTCCTCGACTGTGGCACGCGCGACGAGTTCCATCTCCACATCGGCGCCCGCGAGATGAGCCGGCGCCTGCAGCGACTCGGAATCGAGCACGTGCACGAGGAGTTCGACGACACGCACATGGGGCTCACCTACCGCTATGACGTGTCGCTGCGACGCGTCTCCGACGCCTTCGAGGGTCCCGGCGCCTGATCGCCGCCCGCCGCATGCAGTCCAGTCGCGCGTCACGACGCGTGCCCCGGGGCACGTCCGCGCGGCGGGCCGGTGGTCACGCGGATTCGAGGCGCCCGGGCGGAGCGGGCGTCAGCCGGCCGCTCCGGCCGCCAGCCGCGCCACCACGCGGCGGGCCACCGCCTCCGCGTCCTCGATGACGCGGTTCACCGCGATGCCCCGGTAGGAGAAGCCGGTCAGCTCGAGGCCAGGATGGGCGGCGAGCCGGGTGTCGATGCGCGCCAGGCGCGCGCCGTGCCCGGGCGGGTACTGGGCGATGCCGTGCCGGTGGCGGATCACCTTCAGGAGCTCCGGGGCGACGTCAAGGCCCATCGATCGTCGCAGGTCGCGCCGCACCAGATCGACGAGCGTCGCGTCGTCGAGCTCCACGAGGTCGGGGCGGCGGGCGCCGCCCGCCATGACCCGCATGAGGACGCGACCGGGTGCGGCGCGGAAGCGGAAGATCGACGAGTCCCACAGGCAACCGAGGATGGCGAGCCCCTCGCCGCTCGGGACGAGGAAGCCGAAGCCGTCGGGCGGGCGGCCGAGGCGCGCGGCGTCAAAGCCCAGCGCCACGACCACCAGCGGCGCGCCGTGGATGGCCGCCAGCTCGCTGGCCAGCGGCGCGTCGAGCGTCTCGACGAGACGCGTCGCGGTCCACGCCGGCACGGCCACGACGACACCGTCGGCGGCGACCGCTTCCCGCTCACCATCCAGCTCGAGGCGGAAGCGTGGCGCGCCGCGCGCCACGTCGTCCGTCGCCGGACGCATGGCGCGCACCGGCGTGTCGTAGCGCACGACCGTGCCCAGCCTCTCGGCCAGGCGTCGCGGCAGCGTCTCCATGCCGTCCCGAAACGACGTCAGCCGTCCGCCGGGGCCGGCGCCGACCGCGGCTGCCGGCCGGCCCGCGCGGCGATCGCGCCGCGCCGCCCGCTGCTTGGCCAGCATGCCGCGAATCAGGCCGCCATGCTCGGCCTCGAGCTGGACGAGGAGGGGGAAGGCGCTGGCCACGCTGATCGTGCGCGGATCGCCGGCGAAGACGCCCGAGACCATGGCGTCGACCAGGATGCGCGCCGCCTCGTCACCGATCCGCCGCGCGGCGAAGGCGTGCACGGTCTCGTCGATCCCCGCCGGCGCCGGCCGCGCGAAGGGCTCGAGCGCCACGCGGAGCCGGCCACGCAGCGAGAGGAGGGGGCTACGCATGAAGTCCTGTGGTCGGACCGGCAGGAGATGCATGCGGCCGCCGCGCAGGATGAATCGCTTGGCGGCGGTCGCCGAGCTCGGCTCGAGCTCGGGACCGAGCCCCAGACGCTGGACCAGCGCCAGGGTGCGCGGTGCGTTGTCGAGAAAGCCGTTGGTCGCCCACTCGATGCGGTAGCCGTCGTGGAGCTCGGAGCGGATGAGCCCGCCGGGCCGCGACGCGGCCTCGAGCACCACGACCTCGAGCGCGTCGCCGGCCAGCTCGCGAATCGTGTGCGCACAGGCCAGCCCGCCGATCCCGGCGCCGATCACGACGACGCGCGGCGGCCGCGCCATCCCGGCGTGGCCGGATGCCGCCACGTCCGTCATGCGCCGAGTCGCTCCATGACGAGATCGGCGAGCAGCGCGACGAAGTCCGGGGCGGCGTCGAAGGCCGGCACCCTGGCGACGGTCTGGTAACCGAGCGCGCGCGCCTCGTCGCCGAACAGCATCTCGATCTCGTAGAGGGTCTCGATGTGGTCGGAGACGAACGAGACCGGTACGAAGACGACGTGCCGGTAACCGTCCGCGTACGCGCCGGCCAGCACCTCCTCGGTGCCGGGGCCGATCCACTGCACCGGTCCGGTGCGGCTCTGGTAGCCGAGCCGGTGCTCGAGGCCGAGGTCGGCGAGTCGCTGGACGACGCCCCGCAGCGTGGCATCGACGTGGCGCACGTAGGGATCACCGCGGTCGATGAAGCGCTTCGGCAGGCCGTGGGCGCTCCACAGGACGAGGACCGTGCTGCGCACGGCCGGGTCCTCGAGACGGAGACCGAGGCCGGTCACGGTCTCGCGCACGCGCCGCGCGAGGGCGTCGAGGTAGCCGGGATGGTCGTACCAGCGATCGACGACGGTCATGCGGAGATCGAGCCCGCGTCGCGCGTGAACTCGCATGAGCTCGTTCAGGCTCGAGCCGCTGGTCGCCCAGGAGAAGTGCGGGTAGAGGCTGAGCACGACGAGCCGGCCGACGCCGGCCGCCGCGAGCTCGGTGAGCGCCTCGTCGGTGAACGGATGCCAGTAGCGCATGGCGACGGCGACCGGCATCGGGTGGCCGCGGGCCTCGAGCTCGGCGGCGAGGCCGCTGGCCTGCGCGGCGGTGGTGGCCCCGATCGGCGAAGCGCCGCCGATGCGGGCATAGTTCTCCGAGACCTCCGGGGCGCGCAGGCGGGCGATCAGCCGTGCGAACGGCCGCTGCAGCAGTGCTCCGCCCGGCAGCTGGATGATGTCGCGGTCGGAGAAGATGTTCCTCAGGAACGGCTGCACTGCCTCGAGCGAATCCGGTCCCCCCATCTGGAGGAGCAGGACGCCGGTGGGTGACGGACCCTCGGACGGCTGGTGGTCGGGTGGTGTCGGACGCGGCTCTGGCATCGTGACATCGGACCTCGTGGATCGGAACGGCCGCCGGACGGGCGGCTGCGTCCGGCGGACGCCGCCGCGCCCGCAGCATAGCGAGTCGGCGCGGTCGTCGACAACCGCGCGCCACCGCCGTCTGGCGGCCCCCGGCCGCCGCGAGAGCGCGCCGCGCGCGGCCGGCCTTCGCACGCCCCGCACGCCCCGCACGCCCCGCACGCCCCGCTCGCGCCGCACGCCCCGGACGCCACGCGGCGAGCGCGCAACGCGGGCTCGCGCCGCCCGGCCGTGCGCGGTATCATCCTCTTTCGACCCTCCACCAGGGACGGCGATACGGGAATCGCACCGCGTCGCCGGGGAGCTCCGTCATGGGATCGATACGCGATCAGCTCATCAAGGCCGGGCTGGCCGACAAGAAGCGCGACCGGAAGGTGCGCCACGAGGAGCAGCAACGTCGCAAGGAGGTTGGCGAGGAGACGATCGTGGCCGAGCAGCGTGCCCGCCAGGAGGCGCTGCGCGCCGAGCAGGAGCGCCGCCGCACCGAGGACCGCCGGCGCGAGGAGGAGCGCCGTCGCCAGCACGACGACACGCTGGTCGACCGCATCCCGGCCCTGATCCGCAGCGCTGCCGTACGCCCCAACCCGTCCGGCAACCGGCGGTACTACTTCGTGACCCGCGAGCGCGCGGTCTCCTTCATCGAGGTGCCGCCGCCGGTGCTGCGCGGCCTCGCCGACGGGCGTCACGCCATCGTCGAGACGCGCGGCGCCCTGCGTGATCACTTCTGCGTGGTCGACGCCGCCACCGCCCGCACGCTGCGCGAGCTCGACGCGGACGTCGTCGTACTGTGGCGTGAGAACGGCAGCGAATCTACGCGTCGCCGACATGCGCCAGCTGCAGGCGCCCCATCTCGTCGGCGCCCTTGACCTGCACCGACATCATGTCGCCGGGCTCGATGTGCCTGAGGTCGCCCAGCTCGCTGGCGTGGATCAGCCCCTCGTACGAGCCCATGATGCGCACGAAACAGCCGAAGTCCTTGACGCCGGTGACGGTGCCGCGGTAGACGGCACCCACCGTCGGTTCGCCGGTCAGCTCCTGGACCTGCGCCACCGCCGACTCGAGCGAGGCACCGGCTGGCGCGAAGATGCGTACGCGGCCGTCCTGCTCGACGTCGATCCGCGTGTCGGTGGTCGCCTGGAGCTCGCGAATCGTCTGGCCACCGGGGCCGATCAGGTCGCGGATGCGGTGCGGGCGAATGCGCTCGAGATGGATGCGGGGCGCATGTCCCGGCACGCCCTCGCGCGGCGCTTCGAGGATCTTCCGCATCTCGCCCAGGATGTGCAGGCGCCCGCGACGCGCCTGGTCGAGGGCGCTGGCCAGCACCTCGCGCGGCAGACTGCCGACCTTGTTGTCCATCTGCACCGCGGTGATCCCGCGCTCGGTGCCGGCGACCTTGAAGTCCATGTCACCGAGATGATCCTCGTCGCCGAGGATGTCGGAGAGGATGGCGGTCGCCTCGCCCTCGCGGATCAACCCCATGGCGATCCCGGCCACCGGGCGGGCCAGCGGCACGCCGGCGTCCATCATCGCCAGGCAGCCGCCGCAGACCGTCGCCATCGACGACGAGCCGTTCGACTCGGCGATCTCGGACTCGACGCGGATCGTGTAGGGGAAGGCGTCGGCGTCGGGCAGGAGCGCCGCGAGCGCGCGCTGGGCCAGGTTGCCGTGCCCGATCTCGCGCCGCCCCGGTCCGCGCACCGGCCGCACCTCGCCGACCGAGTAGGGCGGGAAGGCGTAGTGGAGGTAGAAGCGCTGCCGGTGCTTGCCGCGCATGGCGTCCACCTCCTGCTCGTCGGAGGTGGTACCGAGCGTGCAGGCGACCAGCGCCTGGGTCTCGCCGCGCGTGAAGACGCTCGAGCCGTGCACCCGCGGCAGCCAGGCGGTGGTGCCGGAGATGGGGCGCACGGTCTCCAGGTCGCGGCCGTCGATGCGCCTGCCCTCGCGCACGATGCGTTGCCGGACGACGTCGTGGAGCAGCTCCTCGAGGACCCGCCGGGCGGTGCTCACGGGGTCGGCGGTGACGGCGCCGCCGCCACTGCTGCCCGCGTCGCCCGTCGAGACCTCCGCGCCGCGGGGATGCTCGGC
>JASFRE010000234.1:0-7167 GCA_050115055.1 Candidatus Eiseniibacteriota bacterium
GGCACCGGTGATGACGGTCTCGTGGTGGCCGTACCGCGCTTCGGCGAGCCCGAGGTGCTGTACGACTCGATCGAGCTGCAGATCCTGGCGCTCGCGGTCGGCGCCGATGGCGCGGTCTACGCCGGTGGCTCGCCCGACGGCACCGTGCTGCGCATCGTCAACGGCGTCGCCACCACCTACTTCGACACCCCGGAGAGCTACATCTGGGCGCTCGAGTTCGGCGCCGATGGTGCCCTCTATGCCGCCACCGGCGACCGCGGTCGGATCTACCGCATCACCGCTGCCGGTGTCGGCGACATCTACTACGACTCGGGCGAGGCGCACCTGCTCGGCATGGTACGGGACGGCGACGGGCTCGTGGTCGGCACCTCACCGAGCGGACTGGTGTTGCGGGTGGCGGGACCGGACTCGGCGCGGGTGCTCTATGACGCCGCGCAGGACGAGATCAAGGCGCTGGCGCGCGTCGCCGACGGCACGCTCTACGCCGCCGCCGTCGGTCGCCAGTCGCGTGGCGACGGCGACGACCGCGGACAGAGCGGCCGCAATGGGCAGGCCGGCCGGGGCGACTGGATCGACGCCCAGTCGAACGGCCACTCCGGCGACGGCAACGGATCGCGCATCTATCGCATCGGTGCCGACGGCGCCGTCGCCGAGCTGTGGCGGCCGGACGCCGACATGGTGCTGGCTCTCGCCCTCGACGGGGACGGCGGTCTCTGGGCCGCCACCGGCAGCCCGGGCACCCTCACGCATCTCGATGCGCGCGGATCGGCAACGCGCCTGTTCGAGACCGATGCGTCACAGGTCGTGGCGCTGGCACAGGCCGATGGCACGCTCCTCATGGGGACCGCCAATCCCGGCCGGCTGGTGCGCGTCGGTCCGGATGTCGTCTCTGAAGGCTTCCTCACCTCCGAGGTCTACGATGCGCGCAACGTCGCCGGCTGGGGACGCCTGCGCTGGCAGGTGACCGCGCCGCCCGGAACCGCCGTCCGCATGCAGACGCGGAGCGGCAACACGCAGACGCCCGACGCCACCTGGAGCGCCTGGTCGGTGCAGCTCCGCGATCCGCGCGGCGAGACCATCCCGAGCCCGCCGGCGCGCTTCGTGCAATGGCGCGCGCGGCTCGTCGGTTCGCACACGCTGTCGCCACTCCTCGAGTCCGTGAGCCTGCACTACATCGAGCACAACCTGCCGCCCCGCATCCACGCCATCGACGTGACCAGCGCCGCCGGCCCGCTGACGCCACTCGACGCCGATGGACCGCCGGACCACGTGGCACAGACCCTGCCCTCCGGCGTGCAGGTCGAGTTCGCCTACCCGCGGTCGCTCGACCGTCCGGTGCGCCTCGACCAGGTGAGCTGGCTCCGCGGCACGCGCATCGCCTCCTGGGTCGCGGATGACCCGAACGACGATGAGCTCCGGTTCGACCTCTACGTGAAAGCCGAGGACGAGGAGAACTGGAAGCTGCTGGACGAGGATCTCGAGGAGCAGATCTATGCCTTCCAGACGGCGGAGTTCGATGACGGGCGCTACCGTATCAAGGTCGCGGTCGATGACTCGCCGTCCAACCCGCCGGGCGAGGTGCTGACCGACGAGCTGGCGGGACAGCCGTTCCAGGTCGACAACACGCCGCCCGAGCTGATCGGCCTGCGCGCACAGCGGCAGGTGGACGGGTCGCTGCTGGTGACCGGCGAGGTCGTCGATGCGACCTCGATCATCGTCGGCATCGACTACGCGCTCGACGGCGGCGAGTGGCAGGGGATCTTCCCGCTCGACGGGATCCTCGATGGCTACGAGGAGACGCTACGCTTCACGGTCGACGACGTGACGCCGGGGGAGGAGCACACGGTGCTGGTGCGCGTCGCTGACCAGGCCGGCAACGTCGCCGCCCGCAAGGCGGTCGTGCCCTGATCGGATTCGTACGGGATCACGAGGAGCGGACCGAGGTGACTCAGCCAGATGCATGGTCAGACGGGCCGGCGACCGACATCGAGGTCGCGGCGCTGGTCGCCGACCGGGTCGGCGTCGGTCTGTGGCTGGTCGACGCCTCCGGGTCGACGCTCTACCGCAACGCGAGCCTGCGCGCCTGCGCCGGGGACGTCACCTGCCTGGCCGAGCTGGCGCGCTGGCTGCCGGGCGTGCCGATCGGGCAGTTCGTGCGCCGCATCCGCGAGGGCCGGGGGCCGGTCGAGGAGCCGGCGGTGCTGCTGCGCCGGCCGGGCGCACCGGGCCGGCTGATCGAGCTGCGGCTGGAAGCCGGCCCGCTGCCGGGAACGCTCCTCGTCGCCATCCGTGACGTCACCGACCGTGCCCGCGTGCAGCGGCTCGGGGCGCTGGTCGAGACGGCGATGGCGCTCGGGCACGAGATCGCCAACCCGCTCGCCATCCTGCGCGGTCAGATCGAGCTGCTGCGCACGACCTACCCCGATGCCGAGGCGCGGCTCGACGCGATGCTGCGCTCGGCCGACCGCATCGACACGGTGCTGCGCCAGCTCCGGCGCCTGGCCGAGCCGCAGCCGGCGACCTACCTGCCGTCGCGTGGCGAGCGCATGGTCGATCTCGACACGCTCGACACGCCACCCATGGCGGAGGGAGCGTCATGACCCGCGTCGGTCTCTACCATCTCAGCGACGCGCAGCTCGAGCTGATGTCCGCCATGGCGCAGCAGCCGGACCTCGAGGTGGTGGCCGCGGTGCATCCCGACGTCGAGGCCGCGGTCTACAAGATCGCGCAGGTCCTCGAGGTGCCGACCGGCACCACGGCCGCGCTGCTGCGCGACCAGCGGGCCGAGGTCGTGGTGATCCCCGACGACGGGGACGGTCTGCGGGACGAGCTCGCCGCCGCCGGCGGCGAGCCGTTCGAGATCCTGTCGACGCGTCAGGCCGCCGCGCGCTGGGGGCTGCTCGAGGACCTCTCAGGCCCCGCCGAGACGTCGAGCGGCGACGGCCAGCCGCTCGACGACGACGGGCGCCGCGCGGTCGGCGCCGGTGCCGTGCCGCGCGACCGCGCGCCGTCGGCCGGCCCCGATCTCGACGTGATGCTGCGCGACGCGCTCGATGCCATGACCGAGGCGGAGGGCGACCTCGCCGCGCGGCTCGGCGAGCTGGCGGCGGCCTGGGCGAAGCTCACCGACGCCCGCGCCGCGGCGCTGTTCGTCGACGACCGCGAGCACGGCGTCGACGAGCAGTGGGTGGTGGCCGGCCCGCGAGCGGCCGACGTGCGCGGCGCCGATGCGATCCTGCTCGCTGCCCTAGAGGGCGTGCCGCAGGTCTACGTCAAGCACGGTTCCGCAAGCGGCGAACCGTCGCGCGCCGTCGGCGCCTTCCCGCTCGAGGTGGTGCGCGGTGGGATCTGGCTTCTCGACTTCCGGCTACCGGCGCACGGGGCGGAGGCACGGATGCAGTCGCTGCGCCGTGCCGCGCGGCGTCTCGGCCGCCTGCTCGCCCTCGAGGGGCGGGTATCGCGACTGGCACGCGATCGCGACGCGGCGCTCCGGTTCGCCGACGTCACCGACTCGATGGCGCAGGCCACCGACCGCGACCAGGTGCTCGAGGCGCTGGTCGGTGCGGTCCGGTCCGAGGTCGGCGCCGAGCTGGTGATCCTGCGTCTCGAGTCCGAGCGCGAGCCGCGCATCTACGACGCCGATCTGCCACCGGCGCTGCGAGCGGCGCGCGTCATGCTGGTGGCAGCCGAGGACGAGCTGGCGCGCGGCGCGCGCGTGTCGCTGCGCACGCGCCAGCAGCCGGCGATGCTGGTCGGGGAGCGTGTGGTCGGTGGACTGTCGTCGCCGCTACGGCGCGGCAACGAGGTGCTGGGCACGGTCAGCGTCTTCTCGAGCCAGACGCGCGGCGAGGGGGCGCTCTACGGTGATCACGAACGCCTGGTGCTCGAGCGCCTGGCCCTCCATGCCGCGGGCAGCCTGGCGCTGATCGATCACGACGTGCAGGCGGGCGACGGTGACACCGGCACTCCGGGAGTGCTCGGGCGGAAGGAGCTCGACGCGCTGCTCCGCGCCGAGGTGCGGCGCAGCGACCGTTATCAGGTCCCCTTCCTGCTCACCGTGATCGAGCTGTCGGCGCCGCCCGAGTGGCCCGAGCTCGCACGCTTCGAGCGCTTCGCGGAGGAGTTCGCGGCCGAGCTGCGGCGCCGCCTGCGCGAGGTCGACCACCTCGCGCGGCTGGCGGAACGGCGCTTCGCGGTCTTGAATCCGCATACCGACCGGAGCGGCGGTCGTGTCGTGGTGCGTGCCCAGGAGATCCTGAAGGGTCTCGAGGAGCGCTACCCTGGTGCCAGCCACGTCGATGTCCAGGGCAACCAGGTGCTCTACCCGGGGGACGTGCCGACCCTCGAGGATCTCCGGCAGCGGCTGCAGATCTAGGGTCGTGCCGGTCGCACGACCGACCCCGTGCAGCGCGCGGCGCCTAGTACGGCGTCTCACGTTGCGGGCGCTCGGTGACGATCTCCGGGTGCTCGCGATAGAGCGTCTCGACGACGTGGCAATCCCAGCAGACCGGCCGGTGGGTCTCCAGCACCTTCGGGAGGTCCTCGACCCGGACGTCGCTCCACAGCACCGTACGTCCCGCGGCATCGATGAGCGCCGGCTGGTGGCTGTGCCAGTTGATCTCGCCGAAGGGCTTCCCGCAGACCGCGCACTGCTTGCCGGCGTACCAGGTCCGGACCATGGAGCTGACCAGGCAGCCGTCGTGCGAGGTGGCGATCTGCGCCAGGCACTCCTGCCCGCAGTCCTCCTTCTCGGGCCAGCGCGTGCAGGCCTTGAGGTCGACCTCCGAGCCGCCGCTGACGGCGCGCAGGGCGGCACGCGCCGCCGCGACCTCGACCGCGACGGTCTCCTGGTTCTCCGGGCAGCTGACCAGCCGCTTGCCGCGCTGGGCGCGATAGGCGCGGGCGAACCGCACGATCAGCCAGCCGGCCGCCGCCACGACGACGATGCCGGTGATGAGCTGGATGGGTGTCATCTTGCTTCCTTCCGTCCTTTCGCGGCCGGATCGCCGCGGCTGCCGCGCGCCGGGTTCCGGCACCGCCCCGGCACGGGCGCGGCGCGCCGCCACGACGACCCATCTTCTATCTTCGGGCGATCGACGGGGGGGTCAAGCGCAAACTGGGCGACCGGGTCATGTCGCCGGCCGTTCCGGCGGATCCGGGTCGGCGAGGTAGCCGGCGCCGGGCCCGCGTTCCAGCGCCAGCTGGTAGAGCAGACGGTAGTTGGCACCGGCGAACAGGTCGATGCCGAGCCGGCGCAGCAACCCGAGGGCGGCGAGAGCGGGGCGGCGGAACGGCCGCAGCTGGCGGATCTCCATCCAGCAGTAGCCGGCGGCCTCCTCGCGAAAGCGCACGAGGCGCAGACCGCGCCGGTAGAGCGCCTGGTTGAGGCCGAGGAAGGTGATGATCTGCACGTGCTCGATGCGCTTCCGGAAGTGCAGCAGGGCGTACTTGTAGACGTGGGAGACCAGGCGGTAGGCGCGGTCCTCGAAGCTGTGCGAGTTGGGCACCGCCACCGCCAGCAGGCCGCCAGGGCGCATGACGCGGCGCACCTCGTCGAGGGTGGCGTCGAGATCATCGACGTGCTCGAAGAGCCAGTGGGCGATCACCAGGTCGAAGACCGCGTCCGGGAACGGCAGGCGGGAGGCGGTGGCACGCACCGCATGTCCGGCGAGCTCCGGGCCCGGCGCCAGGTCGACGGCGGCGACCTGCAGCCCGGGATACTCGGCGTAGGGGAAGGTGCCGGCGCCACAGCCGGCATCGAGGACCCGACTGCCTTCCGGCAGCGTATCGATGAGCGTCGTGATGCGCAGCGGGACCGGCGGCGGGGACGCGGCTGTGAGGTCGCCGACCATGGCGGGCAGGCTAGCACCGGGTCACCCACCGGTCAATCGAGCGCCGGTCGGAGAGGCGTGCGCACGCGCGTCCGCGCGACCGTCCCGGCTTTCCGGTTGACAGTGCGCGGGGTCCTGGCTACATGCTGGAGCCGGAGGACGAGGACCAAGCGCCGACGACCGCACGCGGATGTAGACCGAGACCATGCCCGAGACCAGGACCACCGAGCCCCGCATTCACCTCCTCTCGCCCGAGGTGATCGACAAGATCGCCGCCGGCGAGGTCATCGAGCGTCCGGCCTCGGTGGCCAAGGAGCTGGTGGAGAACGCCCTCGACGCCGGCGCCCGCAAGATCTCGGTGGCCGTTCGGGGCGCCCCCGATCATTTCCTGCGCGTCCTCGACGACGGCCACGGCATGACCGAGGAGGAGGCGCACCTGGCGCTGCAGCGCCACGCCACCTCCAAGCTCCGGTCGGCCGACGACCTCGAGACGATCAGCACCCTCGGCTTTCGCGGCGAGGCCCTGCCGACCATCGCCCGCGTCTCGCGCATGACGCTGTCGACGCGCGCCGCCGACGAGCTCGGCGGCATCCAGATCGAGATCGCGGGCGGCGCCATCATGACGACGGCACCGGTCGGTCGGCCGCCCGGCACGACGGTGACCATCGCCAACCTGTTCTTCAATACACCCGCGCGGCGCAAGTTCCTGCAGACCGCGCGTACCGAGATGCGCGCGGTATCGCGCCTGGTCTCGAGCTACGCCCTGGCACGACCGGACGTTCATTTCCTGCTCAGCCATGACGACCGCGAGCTGCTCAACCTGCCGCCCGCCGCCGACCTGCGGGCGCGGGCCGCGGCGCTTCTCGACCACGAGGTCGTCGATCGTCTGCTCGACGTCCTGTTCCTCGGCGAGCTGGTCGAGATCGAGGGGCTGGTCGGCAGCCCCGACCTGAGTCGAGCATCGCGCGATCAGCAGACGTTCATCGTCAACGGGCGCTGGATCCAGAACCCGCTGCTCGCCCACGCGGTGCGCACCGCCTACCGCAATCGCATGCCGGCCGGCCGCTTCCCGGTGGCGATGCTGCACCTGCGATTCGCCCCGGAGCTGGTCGACGTCAACGTCCACCCGACCAAGCGCGAGGTCAAGTTCACGCACGAGCGCCAGGTCTACGGCGCCATCGTCCGCGCCGTCGAGGCGGCTCTGCGCGAGTTCTCGCCCCGTCTGGGCGAGGCCGCCTTCGTCCTGCCCGAGCGCCCGGCGCGCCCCGACCGGCAGATGTCGATGGCCGGGGAGCTGCTGACCGACGCCGGGCGCCGCGGGCCGCCGGGGCGACCC
>JASFRE010000235.1:0-7157 GCA_050115055.1 Candidatus Eiseniibacteriota bacterium
GCATGAGGACGGCGAGCGCGAAGGGGCTCATGCGTGCCGAGGCGCGCGGCCCGTCGGCGATGTTGATGACGTCGACGCCCTTCTCGGTCAGCATCTTCGCACCGGCCACGGCCCGCACCGGGTCGATTCCCCGGGGCGGATCGATCTCCACCGACACCACGAACTGGCGGCCGAGCTTGGCGCCGAAGGGCGTCTTCTCCGCCGGCTCCTGCTTCTCGAACTCGGGCACCGGCGGCGCCTCGATGCGCGGCTCGGCGGCGGCCTGACGCGCCTCCTTCATCGGCACCAGCTGGCGGACGAACTTCAGGATCTCCTTGATGTGCGCGGGGGTGGTGCCGCAGCAGCCACCGACCACGCTGGCGCCGGCGAGGATGAACCGTCGCGCGTACTCCGCCATGTACTCCGGCGTCGCCAGGAAGATGAGGCGCCCCTCGACCTCGCGCGGCATCCCGGCGTTGGGCTGCGTGACGAGCGGCCGCTTGGCCACGCGGGCCATGGCCTCGACCACCTCGAGCAGGTCGTTGGGGCCGGTCGAGCAGTTGCAGCCGACGACGTCGGCGCCGTGCTCCTCGACGAAGGGCACGACCTCCTCCGGGGACAGGCCGGCGTTCGTCAGGCCGTGCCGGTCGAACGAGAAGCTGGCCACCACCGGCAGCTCGGTCACCTCGCGCACCGCGGCCAGCGCCGCGCCCATCTCCTCGAGACTCGAGAAGGTCTCGATGGCGATCAGATCGACACCGCCCTCGACCAGCCCCTGCACCTGCTCCCGGAAGGCGGCGCGCACCGCGGCAGGATCGACCTGACCGATCGGCTGGATCAGCGCCCCGGTCGGCCCGACCGATCCGGCGACCCAGGCACGTCCCTCCGCCACCCCGCGTGCGATCTCGGCGCCGCGCCGGTTGATCTCGAGCACCCGATCCTCGAGACCGTTGGCCTGCAGCTTGAATCGGTTCGCCCCGAAGGTGTTGGTCGTGAGCACCTGGGCGCCCGCACGCAGGTAGTCGGCGTGGATCTCCTCGATCAGCTTGGCGTTCGAGAGATTGAGCTCGTCGAAGCAACGATTCAGGAAGATGCCCCGCGAGTAGAGCATCGTCCCCATGGCGCCGTCGGAGACGACGATGCCCTGCTGAACGGCTTCGAGGAAGGGCTTTTGGCGTCGCTCGGTGGTCATCGTGCTCGTGATCATCGCGCTCGTCGTCTCCGGAGTCTCGGCATCCGGTCAGGGGTCAGGGGGTCGATCCGCGCGGCCAGCCATCAGCCCCGGACTGTGACAGACAACGAGCGATCGTCGGGAAGCCCTGTACCATAACACCATGCCCAACGGGCTGGCGCACCGTTTGCCCCGCACCGGAGAGGGTGATGTCGGCATCCGCGGGTGATGCCGGCGTTCGCGGGTGATGCCGGCGTTCGCGGGCTCAGACGCGGGCCAGGTAGAGGTCGGCGATGCCGGCGCTCAGGGAGCGACTCTCGACGGCCTGGAAGCCGGCGCCGGCGATCGCTGCACGGAAGCTGGCGGGATCGGGAAAGTCGACGATCGAGTCGCCGAGGTAGGTGTAGGCGTCGGGGGCACCCGTCACCAGGGCAGCGACCCGCGGCAACAGGTGGTGCAGGTACAGACGATAGGGAACGCCGACGATGCGGTTCCGCGGCAGCCCGAACTCGAGGATGGCGAGGCGACCGCCGGGGGCGAGGACGCGCCGGAACTCGCCGAGTGCCGCCGCGCGGTCATCGACGTTGCGGATGCCGAAGCCGACGACGACGGCATGGGCCCGACCGGAGGCCACCGGCAGCCGTACGGCGTCGCCGGCCACGACCGCACCGCCGCGCCGCCGCGCCACGCGGAGCATCGCCGCCGACAGATCGACGACCAGGGCGCGCGCCGCCGGTGTCCGGCGCAGCGCCTCGACGGCGAGGTCACCGGTGCCACCGCAGACGTCGACAAGGAGCTCGCCGGGGCGCAGGGCCACGGCGCGGATCGTCTGGCGCCGCCACTGCCGGTCGATGCCGAGGCTGAGCACGCGATTCAGCAGATCGTAGCGCGGCGCCACCGCATCGAACATGCGACGCACCGCGTCGCGCGGCAGCAGTGCATCGCCGCGCCTGATGTCCCGCTCCTCGTGCCGGATCGCCCGTGCTCCACCGCGCCCCGCCGTCGCCGGCCGGCGCGTGCGCCGTCTAGTTCGCCTGGTCGGAGTAGGTCGCCTTGATCCGCCCCCAGGTCGCGCCCTCGATCGCCACCGGGCCGCAGCCCACATCATACACCCCGATCAGCCCGCAGCCCGCCGGGCTGTTGAGTGGCGCGCACGGCGAGCTCGACTGCAGCGTGAAGTCCAGGTTGCCGGCATCGCAGAAGCCGGGATCGGCGTTGAAGTCGCCCAGGCCCGGCGTGTAGCCGACGTGGTCCTGATTGCCGCTGCCCCAGACGTCGTTGCAGACCGAGATGATCGACGGCGAGCCGCAGTCGACGCCGTTGCCGGCGGAGAACGCGACGATGTTGCGGCGCAGGGTCAGGCTGCCGCCGGCGGTGGCGAGGCAGGCACCATCGAAGGCCGTCGTGTTGGAGACGAACGTCGAGCTCTCGACGGTCACGGTGGACAGGGCGGCGATCAGTCCGCCACCGGCGATGCCCCCGCCGGTGGCCTGGTTATGGTGGACCAGGCAGCCGTCGATGACCGCCGACGTGCCGTTGGTGATGGCGATGCCGGCACCCTCGGAGGCGAGGTTGTCGTGGATCACGCAGTCCTCGACGAGGAGCAGCGCCGCCCAGGCGAAGACGCCGCCACCGTCCAGTCCGGCCATCGCGTCGGCCTCGTTGTCGTGGAAGCGGCACCCGACGATGCTGGCGCTGGCACTGGCGACGCTGATCCCGCCACCGTCCCGGCCCGAGGTCTGGTTGTCGACGAAGGTGCAATCGACGAACACGCCCTCCGCGTCGAGCAGCGACACCCCGGCACCGCCCGGGAAGGCGTCGTTCCAGCCGTGACGGATGGTGAAGCCGTGGACCTCGACACCGCTGACCTGGTGACAGGTGATGACCGGCCCGAGCGAGCGGCCGTCGATCGCCGTCACCTGCGGTCCCTGCTCGGCGCGCAGCTCGACGTCGCTCACCATGATCAGGTTCTCCTCGTACGCACCGGGCTCGACCAGCACCAGGTCGCCCGGCAGGGCGATGTCGAGCGCCCCCTGGATGGTCGGCACGTCGGTGGGCACGAGGATCGTCGACGCCATCGAGTTCGTCACCCCTCCGGTCGAGACGATGGCGGCCAGGATGGCGAGGCTCACGGTCCCGGAGCGCTGGAGTCGCATCACGCAGCCTCCTTGTGGCGGGCGGACGGAGCAGCCGGGTCGGTAGCGGGTCGCGGAACGGATGCGGATCGACTCCAGTGTAGCATATCGCGCAGGCGGCAGACCTGGTCACGATTACTGGACCGGAACCGCCGCGCACACGATGGGGGGCGTCGTGGCACCGCCGGCGCTGACGTGTGGGAGGCGCGATCTCACATCCAGGTGTTAGAGTTCTCGGCGCGCCAGACCGCCCGGCGACGCACCTGCTATGCTGCACCGGCCGCGGGCGCGCACCGGTGCCGCCCGACCTCGCGGCGCGCGCCGGGGTGCCCGACCCGGCGTGGCGTGACCGCACCGAGCGACCGCCGGCAGGCTGTGACCTGAGGGAGTGCACGCGTGAAGATCGCCGTCGTCGTCGGGGCGCGGCCCCAGTTCATCAAGGCCGCTGCCCTGTCCCGCGCCATGCAGACTGCCCGCGGCATCGAGGAGCTGCTGATCCACACCGGGCAGCACTACGATGCCAACATGTCGGCAGTCTTCTTCGCGGACCTCGCGATCCGCGACCCCGACCACCACCTCGGCGTCGGCTCCGGTCCTCATGCCGCGCAGACCGGCGCGATGCTCGAGCGCCTCGAGCCGGTGCTCCTCGACGCCCGGCCGGACTGGCTGGTGGTGGTGGGTGACACCAACTCGACGCTGGCCGGCGCACTCTGCGCCGTCAAGCTCCGGATTCCCGTGGCCCACGTCGAGGCCGGTCTGCGCTCCTGGAACCGGTCGATGCCCGAGGAGGTGAATCGCATCCTCGCCGATCATGCGTCGACCCTGCTGCTCGCCCCGACCGCGGCGGCGGTGAGCAATCTCGAGCGCGAGGGGTTCTCCGCGGCACAGGTCCACCAGGTCGGCGATGTCATGTACGACGCCGTCCTCATGCACCGCGACGCGGCCGAGGCACGGAGCCGCATCGTCGAGCAGCTCGGGCTCGAGCGCGGCACCTATGTCCTGGCGACGGCCCACCGCGCGGAGAACACCGACGACCCGCGCCGACTGCGGGCGATCGCCGGCGGCCTCCAGGAGGTGGCGCGGACCCGCCCGGTCGTCTTGCCCCTGCACCCGCGCACGCGCGCCGCGCTGGCGCGCCACGGCATCGATCTCGGCCAGGTCGTGCGTCTGATCGAGCCGCTCGGCTACCTCGACATGATCCAGCTCGAGCGCCACGCCGCCGTCATCGCCACCGACTCGGGGGGCGTCCAGAAGGAGGCCTTCTTCCACCGCGTGCCCTGCGTGACCCTGCGGGCGGAGACCGAGTGGGTCGAGCTGATCGAGCACGGCTGGAACCGGCTCGTCGTGCCCCGCTCGGCCCCGGAGATCGCCGAGACCATCCTCGGCGCGATCACCGACGGCGGCGGCGAGGCGGTGACGCTCTACGGCAACGGGCAGGCCGCTGCCCGCACGGTCGATCTCCTGCTGGCGGGTGCGCCGCGCGCGGCGACGCCGGGCGGCGCGGCCGGGTCCACCACCGAGAGCAACCAGTCCGAGCGCACGCCGGGTACCGATCCGTCCGACACGACCTGCTGAGCGACGCGCACACCGGTGACCCCAGAAACCGGTTGGCAACCTTGCGCCGAGCCACCAGAATGCGCCACGACCTCGGGCCCCGCGAGGCAGCGTGTCCCACACGACAGGGAGTGGATGGGTGGATCACAAGCTGATCGCACTGGTTGCTGGCCTGCTCCTGATCGTCGCCGTCGCGGGCGGCGCGCAGGCCGCCGGGTTCGGCCTCGCCCGCGTCGGGGTCGGGGCCTACGGCGTGAGCAACGTGCCCCTGGTCCAGGACGATGCCGAGAACGGTCCGCTGTTCGGGATCCGCGGCCGCCTCGGCGTGCTTCACGCGCTCGCCATCGAGCCCTCGGTGAACTTCCTCTCCAACGGCGATGCGGAGCTGACGCAGGAGGGATCGAGCATCAGGCTGGAAGCGCCGTCCGTCACCAACGTCTCGTTCAACCTGGTCTGGGGAGGCACCTTCTACGGCACGGCCGGTATCGGCTGGACCTCGCTCGACCTGCACCAGCCCGGCCTCGACGCGTCGCTCGAGACCACCTACAACTTCGGGCTCGGGACCGAGATCCCGGCCGGTCCGATCGCCATCGACGCCGGCGCCAGGCTGTACATCATCAACAACGCCGACAGCGCGTCACGCAAGCACCTGGCCATCATGGCCGGGGCCAACTACTACATCTTCTGACCGCGACGCGTGGCGGGCACGACAGGAGACGATCGGCGATGATGATGCTGTTGACGAGGATGATGATGCGGGCCATGACGATGACACGGGCGATGACGACGGATCGGCGACGCATGATGCTCGCCGCCGGTGGGCTGGCCGGGCTGGCCCTCGCGGCGGGCTGCCTGATCTCCGGCACCAAGGTCTTCAGCCAGGCGCTCCCGGAGATCCGGGCGACCGGTGGGGTCTCCACGGCCATCGAGCTCGATCTCACCGAGAACGAGACCTTCGAGGACTACCAGGACAAGATCCGGATCATCGACCGCTTCGGATTCTCGGCCACGATCCGGAACGACACTGCGACCCCGACCACGCTCTCGATGTACTTCAGTGGCAAGGGCGATGTCCCCGAGGCGGAGCTCGGCAGCGCGGTGGCGCCGGCCCTCTTCGTGAACTTCCCGATCCCCACCGCCGGGACCCGCATCAGCTACGACGAGTCGCAGAAGATCATCCAGAACTTCGAGGCCCTGCGGGACCAGGCCAGGACCGGACGCATCTACTTCTACACGACGGCGACCGGACAGGGCTTCGACCTCACCATTCCCGACATGCTGGTGACCATCACCTTCACCGTCGGTCTGTAGGCGACCGCGCATGCCCGAGCCCCCGACCCAGCACCACCAGACGACGCTGTCGGTGTCGACCACCGGGCGCGGCCTCGTCGACATCACGCGCCGGGTCGCCGAGTGCGTCGAGGCGAGCGGCGTGCAGACCGGCCTCTGCGTGGTGTTCTGCACCCACACCTCCGCGAGCCTGGTGATCCAGGAGAACGCGGATCCGTCGGCGACGCGCGATCTGCTCGCCTGGCTCGAACGTCTGGCGCCGGACGGCGACGACCGCTACACGCACACCGCCGAGGGCCCCGACGACATGCCCTCGCACCTGCGCGCCGCCATGACCCGCACCTCGGAGACCATCCCGATCGCCGGCGGACGCCTGGCCCTCGGCACCTGGCAGGGCATCTACCTCGCCGAGCACCGGCAGACGCCGCACCGCCGGCGGCTCATCGTGCACCTCCACGGCCAGTCGTAGGGGACGACCGGCAGGCAGGCAGGCAGGAGATCATGCAGACCTGTACCGAACCGCATCGTTACGAGCGCGTCGGCTGGCTGCGAGCGGCCGTGCTCGGCGCCAACGACGGCATCGTGTCGACCGCCAGCCTGATGATCGGCGTCGCCGCCGCCGGGGCGGCGCGCGGCGAGATCTTCCTGGCCGGCATCGCCGGACTGGCCGCCGGCGCCATGTCGATGGCTGCCGGCGAGTATGTCTCCGTGAGCTCGCAGAGCGACACGGAGCGCGCCGACCGCCAGATCGAGCAGCGCGAGCTCGAAATGCAGCCCGAGGCGGAGCTCGAGGAACTGACCCGGATCTATGTGCAGCGCGGGCTCGATCGCGAGCTGGCCCGCCGCGTCGCCGAGCGCTTCCACCAGGTCGATCCGCTCGGCACCCACCTGCGCGACGAGCTCGGCATGTCCGAGGCGACCGAGGCACGGCCCTGGCAGGCCGCGGTGGTGTCGGCCGCCAGCTTCGCGATCGGTGCCGGCCTGCCGATCGTGACGATGCTGGCGGTCGCGGCCGGACTGCGGATCGG
>JASFRE010000236.1:0-7139 GCA_050115055.1 Candidatus Eiseniibacteriota bacterium
GGGGGGGGGGGGGGGGGGGGGGGGGGGGGGGGGGGCGGGGGGGGGGGGGGGGGGGGGGGGGGGGGGGGGGGGAACCGGCGCGAGTAGCGCGAGCAGCGCGAGCAGCCATCGGGCAGCGCAGCACGCCGCGCCCGCCACCCGCGCACGCAGCCGTCAGTCGCGGTGCTCCTCGATGAAGCGCAGCCGGCCGCGGATCATGTTGCCGAGCATGCTGGCCCCGGGCTCCATCTTCTGCGCCTCCTCGTAGGCCTGCTCCGCGTCCTCGAATTGCCGGCGCTCGATGTGCATCTCGCCGAGCCGCAGGAGCGCCACCATGCGCAGCGACTCGAGACCGTCGCCCTCGGCCTGCAGCACCACCTGGCGGTAGGCCAGATCGGCCTCCGCGAAGCGTCCGGAGAGCCGCTCGAGCTCGCCCTCGAAGAAACGCAGGCGCGTGTCGGTGCCGTGCTGAATGATGATGCGATCCAGCCGGTGACGCGCCTCCTCGAGTTCGCCGCGATAGAGCGCCTCTCGCGCCGGCCCGAGGGCCACGAAGATGGCGACCTTCAGCGAGTCGGGCTGCCGCTCGCAGGTCGCCTCCGACATCTCCCGGAAGGCCTCGAGCGCCGGGTCCTCGAGCAACGCATGGCAGTAGCGGCGCGCCGCGTCGTCGCGGCCGAGGTTGCGATCGAGCCCCACGAGGCCGATCTTGGCGCGCGGCGTGATCCAGTAGGGATGCGGCGGCTCGCGATCGGCGATCCACTGGAGGTCGGCGCGCGCCCCGTCGTAGTCGCCGGCCTGATGGAGGAGCCGGGCGCGCGACCAGCGCAGGCGGTGAAGGAACAGCTCGTCCCAGCCACGCACCCGGTCGCCCCAGGCGTCGATCACCGCCGACTCGAGGGCGATCGAGTCCCACGTCGACTCCGGGTAGAGGAGTGATGTCGACGCCCGCAGCTCGACCACCCGCGGTTGCCACGGGTAGGCCCGGCCCATGCTCTCGAAGATCTCCGAGGCCTCGACGACGCGCCCCTCGAACAGGTAGTAGATGACCCCGAGCACCAGGCTGGCGTCGTTGCGCGAGTAGCCGTCGCTGGCCGCCGCCGACTGCAGCATGGCCAGGCCGCGGTCCTTGTCGCCACCGGGCACGCGGATGATCCACTTCAGGAACTTGACGACACCGGGCAGGATGTCGGCGAAGTAGAGATAGCCGCCGAGGATCGCGTCGGCGTCCGGATCGCCGGCCGGATGACGCTCGAGGAACCGGTCGAAATCCTTCTTGCCCTTGCGGCTCTCGGAACCGGCCGGCCAGTACTTGCCGGCGATGGCGTAGGTCTGCGCGCGCATCATGTGCGCCCAGCCGCGGTACAGGAAGGCGGCCGCCGAGTCCGGATCGAAAACCAGCATCGAGTCGCAGGCGGCAATCGTGTCGTCGAGCGGCGCGAGCAGCGCGTCCATCAGCGCCTCGGCCCGTTCGCTCTCGTGGATGTCGTCGGGATAGTGGACGCGCGCCAACCGGAACCGGAAGAGCCCGATGCGGGGATCGCCGGGGGCGAGGCCGGCCGCCGTCGCCATGGCCTCCTGCGCCAGGTCGAGGCGCCCGCCGTAGAGATGCTCGCCGACGGCGCGCAGCGACCGGTCGACGCGCGCCTCGAGCTCCGGATCGGGCTGCGCCGGCAGGGCGGCACGAGCCGGCGCGACCGCGAGGCCGGGCTGCATGGCCAAGAGGCCGAGGAGCACGGCCACGCGCAGGCCGCACCACACGGCGCGCCGTGCGGTCTCGAGCGGAGACACCCTGTGTCCGGCCTCTGGCGTCATCATCTCCCCGGACGCGCTGTGCTACGCTCCGCGCGCGTCTGCTCGCCGCCCGCCCACCACGCACGCGGCGCCAGCGTGCGCATTCTAGGATGGATGGCCCGGTGAGGATAGCGCCAAGCAACACCGACGCGACGCCTCCGCGCTGGCTGCTGCCGGCGATCGTCCTCGGCGCGTTCGCGCTCCGCGTCGTCGCCCTGGTCCAGCTGCGCGGAACTCCGCTCTGGGACTCGCTCGGGCTCGACGCCGCCTACTACCTCGAGACCGCACGCCGGATCGTCGCCGGGAACTGGCTCGGCGACGAGGTCTTCTTCATGGGGCCGCTCTACCCCTACCTGCTGGCGCTCGTCGGCGGTCTGTCCGGCTTCTCGCTCGAGGCGATCCGCCTCGTCCAGGTGGCGCTCGGCAGCATCGCCACCCTGCTCCTCTTCGAGATCGGCCGTCGCGTCGCCGATCTGCGTACCGCCACGATCGCCGCCGTCGGCCTCGCCTGCTACCCGATGGCGCTCTACTACGACAACCACCTGCTGATGACCGGTCTGGTGCTGGCGCTGCTGCTGGTGGTGCTGCTCGACCTCCTGCGGCTGGGAGAGTCTCCCCGCCCCCGGCGCCTGGTCCGGTCGGGGGCGCTGCTGGGCATTGCCGCCCTGTCCCGCGCCAGCCTCCTGCTCCTCCTGCCCGGGATCCTTCTCTGGCTGTGGCTCGATGGACCCGGCCCTGCCCCCCGGGGAGCCGGGCACCGGCCGCGGGACGGGCGGCGCGGACGGCGGCTCCTGGCCTATGTTGCCGGCGTCGGGCTCGTCCTAATCGTGACGCTGGCGCGCAATCTGGTGGTCGGCGGCGACCCGGTGCTCGTCACGTCGAACGGCGGCCTCAACCTCTACATCGGCAACAACCCGCTCGGACGCGGCACCTACCTGCCGCTGGCCGGCGTCGCCCGCGCCGCCGGCGTCCCGGCCAGCGTCGACATCTCGTGGATGATCGAGGATCCCACCGGGAGCGCGATCGCCGAGGCCGCCACCGGGCGCCGGTTGCGACCCTCCGAGGTGTCACGCTTCTACGTCGATCGCACCATCGACTACGTGACCGCGCAGCCGGGACGGGCGCTGGCCATCCTCGGACGCAAGCTGCTGCTCTTCTGGAACGGCACCGAGATCGCACAGATCGAGGATCCGGAGCTCTACCGGGAGCTCCTGCCGATCCTCCGCTGGCCGCTGCCCGGCTTCGGCATCGTCGCCCCGCTGGCGCTGGCCGGCATGGTGATCGCCTGGCGGCGGCGACGGCGCCTCCTGCTGCTCTACCTGACCGTCCTGCTGTACACCCTGTCGATCGTCCTGTTCTTCGTCACCTCGCGCTACCGCGCTCCGCTGGTGCCGGTGCTGCTCGTCTTCGCGGCGATTGCCGCCGGCTGGCTGGTCGACACCGCCCGCACCGCCTGGTCGCGACGCCGTGCGGCGGCCGTCCGGGGACCGGCGCGCCGCCGCCTGGCGGTGGCGGCGGCCGGGCTGCTGGCGGCGGCGGTGGTCGTCCACCTCGACCTGGTGCACATCGACCGCGCCGCCGCCCAGATCAGCCTCGGCATCGCCTACATCGAGGACGGCCGCCACGCCGAGGCGATCGCCGCCTTCGAGCGGGCGGTGGAGGCCGAACCGGGCGACGTCACCGCGCGCTACAACCTGGCCGCCGCCCACCTCGAGGCCGGCGACCCGGCGGCGGCGCGCGAGGCCTTCCTGGAGGCGCTGCGCCTCGACCCGCGCTCGGCCGTCGCCCTCGGCGGTCTGGCACGCGCCGAGGCGCAGCTCGGCCACGACGCGCAGGCAGCGCGGGCGCTGCGCGAAGCCACGCGTCTGGCTCCGTCGCGGGCCGACCTGTGGCTCGAGCTCGGCCAGCTCGAGCTGGGCGCCGGACGGCGTGATTCGGCGATCGCGGCACTCGACCACGCGACCCGCGTCGATCCCGGCGCCTTCGCCGCCTGGAGCCTGCTGGCCCGTCTCCATGCCGAGGACCGCGACTACGCTCGCGCCCTGCAGGCGGCGCGGCGCGCCGTCGCGGGGCAGCCGGCCGACCCCCAGATCCACGCCCAGCTCGGCATGCTGGAGGCGATGCACGGCGAACCGGAGCGCGCGGCGCGGGCGCTGCGCCGGGCGCTCGAGCTGGCGCCGCGCTACCTGCCGGCGAGGCTGGCGTTGGTGCGATTGCTGCACGAGCAGGGCCAGCCCGATGCGGCGCGCGCGCAGCTCGCGATCGCCCGCCGCCAGGCGCCCGGCGACCCGCAGGTCGCGGCCATGGCACGGCTCATCGAAGGCGACCCGGCGGCCGCCGCGCCGGAGCGCTAGTCGCGCGGGAGGCTAGGCCGTGTCGTCGGCGGTCGCCGACCGATCGGATGCCGGCGGTCCGAGCTCGCGGGCGGTGCCGACGAAGCGCTCCGCCGCCTCGCGCCAGGCATCGATCAGCCGTAGCTCGAGCTCGCGATGCTCGTACTCCGGCGGCACCTGGGTCGGCCCCTGGGCGGTGCTGTAGCGCACCGTGCGCTCGAGCCACTCCTGCATCGGCGTCGGCCGGAAGGCACCGAGCCGCTGCGCCCTGGCGCTGGAGAGGATGAACGGCCGCTTGCTGGTGAAGGGCGAGGCGGTGAACCGGAAGCCGATGCGTCGCAGGAGCTCGGTCGGGATGTCGACGAGCTCCGGCCGGCGCCCCATGAGGCGCGCGGCGCTCTCGACGAAGCCTCGCACGGTGGGAATCTCGTCCTGGGCGAGGTTGAGGGCTTGCCCGATCACGCGCTCGTTCAGGAGATTGCCGGTCACGAAATCGACGAGGTCGCCCTGATAGACCAGGCTCATCGGGTTCTGGCCACCATCGGGCATCACCAGGGGCTCACCGTCCAGGACCCGCAGGAAGTAGGACTGGGCACGCAGGGTCGGGTCGCCCTCGCCGAGGATGATCGGCAGGCGCAGCGTCGTCACCGGCAGACCGCGCGCCGCATGCGCCTCCCACAGCGCATCCTCGCACCGCCGCTTGCCGATGCCATACGCATAGCCCCTGGAGGGGCGATCGGGCTGCTTCACGGCGCCGTGGTAGTGTTCCTCGCGGATCGGTGACGGCAGCTCGCGCAGCACCGCGTAGACCGAGGCGGTGGAGATGTGGATGTAGTGACCGACGCGCCCCCCGAAGACGTCGATCGCCCCGCGCGTCTCCTCCTCGCGAAAGGCGATCATGTCGATGACGACGTCGAAGCTGCGGCCGCGGACGGCGCGCTGGAGCTGTCGCGGATGCGTCCGGTCGGCGATGAGACGCTCGGCCCCCTCCGGGAAGAGGGGCGACCGGCCGCGCGACAGCACGGTCACTCGGTGCCCGTCGAACAGGAGTGAACGCGCGATGTGGAAGCCGACGAAGCGGGTCCCACCGAGAATCAGGATCGTACGCCTGGGCGTGGCCATGGTCCCTCCCGGCTGGATCGGCGGCGGCGGCGGCGGCGCCGGCAACGGCGGGCGCCCGCGGGGCCCCTCGCACTCCGTGTGCCACGGGCGCCGCCGCGCCGGCACGGCCATGACATCCGCTCAGGTACCGGTCGCCCAGCCTAGAACGTGGCGCGGTGCCCGGCAAGCACCGCCCTGGGTGGGGGCGCTGCTCCTCCGGCGCGGCGCGCTGGCGCTCCGGGGCGGCGTGCTGGCGCTCCGGGGCGGCGTGCTGGCGCTCGCGCTGGCATGCACCGTGGCCGGATGCGGTGGTGGTGGTGGCGGCGCCGACGGCGACGACCCGCGCGGCGGCCGCGCCGGCCGCGAGGCGGTGCCGGGCGATGCCCGGCGCGCGACGCCGTTCGAGCTCGCGGGGCGTGCCCTGGTCGACGAGCTCGACTGCCTCGACTGCCACACGCTGGCCGGCCAGGGCGGGACGCTGACCGACGAGGGCGGCGAGCTGGTCGCCGCCGAACGCGCTCATCCGGAGCGCTGGCTCCGTCGCCATCTCGCGGCTCCCGCGGCGGCCCTCGAGGGCCGTCGGCCGGACCTGGTGGCGGCGGGAGCCGGCCGCCACCGCGAGCTCTGGGAGGAGGAGCTCGATGCGCTCCTGGCCGTCGTCGGCGCGCTCGACGGTGCGCGGGCGCCGGTCCTGACAGCGCCGGCGAGCGCGGTGCGCGGCGGCTGGCTCTTCTTCGCCCACGTCTGCGTCGAGTGCCACACGGTGCACGGCGCCGGCGGCGATCGCGGACCGGAGCTGACGGCGGTCGCCACGCGACACGACCGCGCCTGGATCCGCACCCAGATCCTCGAGCCGAAACGCCACCAGCCGGACGGCGACATGCCGGCATTCGCCGGCAAGATCGATGCGGGCGAGCTCGAGGAGCTCCTCGACTACCTGATGACTCTCGACTGAGGCGTGAGCACCGATCCTAGAAGCCCCAGCGCTCGTGCCCGTAGCCACAGAGCTGGCCGGTGTACTGATCGCGCGGCGCCGATTCGAAGAGCTCCTCGAGCTCCTCGAGCACCTCGGCGTCCAGCGTGATGTCGGCGGCTCCGGCATTGTCGCGCAGCTGCTCCGGCGTCGTCGCGCCGACGATGACGCTGGTCACGGCGTCGTGACGCAGGCACCAGGCGAGAGCGAGCTGCGCGGGGCTGACGCCGAGGCGCGCGGCAACCGCCGCCATGCGCTGCGCGCGATCGAGCAGCTCGGGCGTCATGCGTCGCTCCATCCACTGGCCGGTGGTCGGATCGGCAGCCCGCGAGCCCGGCGGACGCTCGCCGCCCCCGTACTTGCCGGTCAGGATGCCCTGCGCCAGGGGCGAGAAGCAGACGATGCCCAGGCCGTGGCGTTCACAGGTCCGCATCACGTCGAGCTCGAGACCGCGCTCGACCAGGTTGTAGAGCGGCTGGTTCGAGGCCGGTGGCGCCCAGCCGTGATGGCGGGCCGTGAGCACCGCCTCGGCGATCTGGACCGCCGGCCACTGACTGACTCCCCAGTGCAGCACCTTGCCTTGCTCGACGAGGTGGTCCATGGCCGCCAGCACCTCGTCGAGGGGTACGTCGATGTCGTACCGATGACACTGATAGAGATCGACGTAGTCGGTGCGCAGCCGCCGGAGCGATGCCTCGCAGGCCTCGATGATGTGCTTCCGCGACAGGCCGCGGTCGTTCGGTCCCTCCCCCATGCCGCCGAAGACCTTGGTCGCCAGCACGTAGTCGCTGCGCGTGCGGCTGGCCAGGAGGTTGCCGAGCATCGACTCGGCACGGCCCCGGGCGTAGACGTCAGCCGTGTCGATGAAGTTGATGCCGAGCTCGAAGGCGGTGTCGATGATCCGTGCCGCCGCCACCTCGTCGACCTGCTGGCCGAAGGTGACCCAGGTCCCGTACCCC
>JASFRE010000237.1:0-7132 GCA_050115055.1 Candidatus Eiseniibacteriota bacterium
GCCGACTGCGTGCTGGTCGGGGCGGGAACGGTGCGGCACGATGACCCGTCGCTCACCGTGCGGCACGTGCGTGGGCCGCAGCCGCTGCGGGCGGTGGTGTCGGGCTCGCTCGATCTGCCGACGGAACGGCGGATCTTCGACGGCAGGGTACCGACCGTGGTGCTGACCAGCCGCGCCGCGGCGCGCCGGGAGCGTGGCCGGCAGCTGGCGCGACGCGGGATCGCGCTCTTGGCGGTGCGGCGCGCTGGCTCGCGGTCGGGGATCGATCTGCGTGCGGCGCTCGAGACGCTGGCCGCCGAGCGCGGCGTGCGGTGTGTGCTGGTCGAGGGAGGCGGGCAGCTGGCGGCGGCGCTCCTCGGGCGACGGCTGGTGGACCGGCTGCACGTCCACCTGGCGCCGGCGATCATGGGCGACGAACACCGGGGCTGGAGCGCGGGGCTTAGGGTCCGGTCGCTGGCGGACATGCCGCGGCTCGGCGCGGTCTCCGTCGAGCGGCTCGGTGACGATGTCTGGATCCGGGGCACGTTGCCAGGCTGCTGAGCGCAGCAGCCTGGCCGGAGCCGGGAAGGCGGTGACGACGATGTTCACCGGCATCATCGAAGAGGTCGGCACGATCGGCGGCATGCAGCCGGCCGGTGGCGTCACGCGGCTCGATATCCGGGCGCGCGGCGTCGTCGCGGACCTGACGCTCGGTGGGTCGGTGGCGGTCAACGGTTGCTGCCTGAGCGCGGTCGAGGTCGGCGACGCCGGCTTCAGCGTCGAGGCCATCCCCGAGACGCTGCGGCGCACCAACCTCGGTGGCCTGCGCGTGGGTGCACGGGTCAACCTCGAGCGGTCGCTGCGCATGGGAGCGCGCCTCGAGGGGCACTGGGTGCAGGGACATGTCGATGCCGTCGTGCGCCTGCGCGGTCGGCGCCGGGAAGGGGAGCGCTCCGAGCGCTTCGAGTTCGAGCTGCCGGCAGCGGTCCGACCCTACGTGGTCGAGAAGGGCTCGGTCGGCCTCGATGGCACCAGCCTCACGGTCGGCGAGGTGACGCCGGACGGCTTCGCGGTCTACCTGATTCCGCACACGCTGGTGGTGACGACGCTCGGCGACCGCCGGCCGGGCGACCGGGTGAATCTCGAGGTGGACATCCTCGCCAAGTACGTCGAGCGGCTGCTCGAGGCGGGGCGGGTCGAGCCCCGCGGCGGCGCCGGCCGGACGGCGAGCCGGCGCGGGGCACCACACGACGACGGGGGCGGGGGACTTGCCGCCCTGCTCGATCCGGGCGGCGATCGCCGCCCCTGAGACCGGGCGTGACGCCGTCGCGCTGCGAGACGGCGCGACGACGCGGGAGAGACCAGGATGATCGATGAGGACAGGACCGACGGCGCGGAGGCGCCGCACGGCGTGCGCTTCGACCCGATCCCGGAGGCCATCGAGGAGATCCGCCGCGGGCGCATGGTGATCGTCGTCGATGACGAGGATCGCGAGAACGAGGGTGATCTCATCATGGCCGCTGCCAAGGTCACGGCCGACGCGATCAACGTGATGGCGACGCACGGACGTGGGCTGATCTGCGCGCCCTGCACGGGCGAGGACCTCGACCGTCTCGGCCTCGGCATGATGGTCTCGGACCAGGACAACACCTCGCTCATGCATACCAACTTCACGGTGTCGATCGACCTGATCGAGGGCACCTCGACCGGCATCTCGGCCGAGGACCGCGCACGCACCATCCGGGCACTGGTCGATCCCGCCTCGAGGGGCAGCGATTTCGGACGCCCCGGCCACGTCTTCCCGCTGCGGGCGGTGACCGGGGGCGTCCTGCGCCGCGCCGGTCATACCGAGGCGGCCATCGACCTGGCGCGTCTTGCCGGGCTGCCGCCGGTGGGCGTGCTCTGCGAGGTCATGGACGACGATGGCACCATGGCTCGTGTCCGCCGGCTGCGCGAGATCGCCGATCGCTTCGGGCTGAAGCTGATCACCATCCGGGACCTGATCGCCCACCGCCGCCGTCACGAGATCCTGGTCGAGCGCGTGTCGGAGACCCTTCTGCCGACCGTGCACGGCGACTTCCACCTCTACCTGTACGGCTCGAAGCTCGAGGCCGACCATCACGTCGCGCTGGTGCGCGGCCGCGTCGACGACGGCGAGCCGGCGCTGGTGCGGGTGCACTCGCAGTGCCTGACGGGCGACGTCTTCCGCTCGCTGCGCTGCGACTGCGGCGAGCAGCTCGACCGGGCACTCGAGATGATCGCGCGCGCCGGGCGCGGGGTCCTGCTCTACATGCGGCAGGAGGGGCGCGGCATCGGGCTGGCCAACAAGATCAAGGCCTACCGCTTGCAGGAGGAGGGATTCGACACGGTCGAGGCCAACCAGCAGCTGGGGCTGGCCCCGGACCTGCGCGACTACGGGATCGGCGCCCAGATACTCGTCGATCTCGGTCTGAAGAAGATCCGACTGATGACCAACAACCCCCGGAAGGTCGTGGGGCTCGAGGCCTATGGTCTCGAGATCGTCGA
This sequence comes from Candidatus Eiseniibacteriota bacterium, assembly GCA_050115055.1. Lineage (GTDB taxonomy): Bacteria > Eisenbacteria > RBG-16-71-46 > CAVPCR01 > CBDCWB01 > JASFRE01. Next base: position 2,506 of record JASFRE010000237.1, read on the forward strand.
ACGCATGCCGATCATCGTGCCACCCAACGCCGTCAACATGGATTACCTGGCGACCAAGCGCAACAAGCTCGGTCACCTGATCGACATCTCCGGCGGGACGGGCGAGACGAGCACGGCCGGCACGCAGAGGAGGGAGAGTGGCGGTGCCTGAGTTCCACGCGAATCTGGCCGGCGAGGGCCGGCGTTTTGCCCTGGTCGTCAGCCGCTTCAACGAGATGATCACCACGCGTCTCAGGTCGGCGGCCATCGACTGCCTCACGCGCCACGGCGCACGCGAGCAGGACATCCAGGTGGTCTGGGTGCCGGGCGCGATGGAGATCCCGCTCGTCTGCCACAAGCTGGCCGGGAGCGATGCCTTCGACGCGGTGATCGCGATCGGCGCGGTGATTCGTGGCGCGACCCCGCACTTCGACCACGTCGCAGGCCAGGTGTCGCGCGGCATCGCGCAGGTCGGCCTGGCGACCGGCGTGCCGGTCATCTACGGCATCATCACCGCCGACACGCTCGATCAGGCGGCCGAGCGGGCCGGCGCCAAGGCCGGCAACCGCGGCTGGGACGCCGCGCTGGCGGCGCTCGAGATGGTGAACATCGATCAGGCGATTCCCGACCTGGCGGGCAGCCGCTAGGGGAGGTCGGCAACCATGGGATCGCGGCGCGCCGCGCGCCGGCTGGCGGTGCTGGCGTTCTACCAGGCCGACGTGCTCGACGAGACGCTCGGCGAGCGGCTGGCGACGGTGCTGGCGCTCGAGGGGGCGGACGCCGGGCAGGCAGATTATGCCGGGCACGTGGTCGAGCTCTACTCGCTCCACCACGCGGCGGTGGACCGTGCGCTGCGCGAGGCGGGAGCGCGGTGGGACCTCGACCGCATGTCGGCGACCGATCGTGCCGTGCTCCGCGTGGCGGCGACCGAGCTGCTCCTGGAGCCGGAGATCCCGCACGCCGTGGTGCTGAACGAGGCGATCGAGATCGCCAAGCGCTACGGCGACATCGAGTCGGGGCGATTCGTCAACGGGGTGCTCGACGCCGTGCGTCGCCGGCTGGTGCGCACCGCCGGAGAGAGTGCCGAGGATCTCGCAGGCAGCGACGACGATCGCGAGGACACGGAGGCCGCCGACCCCGCGGACCCTCCGGAGACCACCGAGGCCGGGGAGAGCGGCGAGGGCCGGGCCGGTGGTACCGGCTGAGCCGCTGGCGATGCGCATGCGATACGCCATCATCTCGGATATCCACTCCAACCTGGTGGCGCTCGACGCCTGCCTCGCCGAGATCGACCGGCTCGGCGTCGAGACCATTCTCTGTCTCGGCGACATCGTCGGCTACGGCGCCGACCCGAACGGCTGTGTCGCGCGCGTGCGCGAACGCGCTGCACACGTCGTGCTCGGTAATCATGACGCCGCCGTGGCGGGGCGGACCGACCCCGGGACCTTCAACGGGGACGCCCGCTCGGCGGTCGAGTGGACGCGGGCGGCGCTCGCCCCGGAGCACCTCGACTACCTGAAGGCGCTGCCGTACGTCCAGGTGGTCGACCGTGAGATCCTGATCGTGCACTCCGGGCCGGGCCGACCGCCGGCCTGGGAGTACCTGTTCGACGTGCTCGATGCCGAGCGAGAATTCGCGACGTTCGAGCAGCAGCTGTGCTTCGTCGGCCACACGCATTTCCCACAGTGCTTCATCGAGAGCGGGGGCGAGGTGCGGCAGCTTCAGCCGCCGTGCCACCAGCTCGCCCGTGGCGAGCGTGCGCTGGTCAATGTCGGCTCGGTCGGACAACCGCGTGACGGTGACGCGCGCGCCGCCTTCGGTCTCTATGACGGCCGGTCGGCGACGATCGAGATCCGCCGCGTGCAGTACGATGTCGTGCGGGTCAAGGATGGCATCAGGGCGGTCGAGTTGCCGGCGAGCGCTGCCACGCGTCTCGACTGGGGCGTGTGACGCCGACGCCGAGGCGGAGCAGGGACGGCTGATGCCCCGACGGGAATCCACCAAGGCACACTGGCAGGCGTTCTGGACCCAGGACGTCGATGTCGACGACGTCTACTCGAACGACGGCCGCATCGTCACCGAGATCGAGCGCGTCACGCCGCTCGACGGGCTGCGCGTGCTGGAGGTCGGCGCCGGTTCCGGGCGCGACGCGCTCGACTGCGACGCCGCTGGTGCCTGGGTCGTCACCGTCGACTACACCCGCGAGTCGCTGCGGATCGTGCGCGAGCATGCGCGCCGGCGCGGCCGGCGCGTGCACCTTGTCTGTGCCGACGCCACGCGGTTGCCGTTCCGGGACGGTAGCCTGGACGTCGTCTTCCATCAGGGTCTCATGGAGCACTTCCGCGACCCGCGGCCGCTCCTGGCCGAGAACCGCCGCGTGCTGCGCACCGGTGGCCACCTGCTGGTCGATGTGCCGCAGCGCTGGCATCCCTACACCGCCGGCAAGCACATTCTCATCTGGTTCGGACGCTGGTTTGCCGGCTGGGAGACCGAGTACTCGATCGGCGAGCTCGAACGTCTGGTGCGGCAGGCCGGCTTCGCGGTCCGCCACGCCTACGGAAACTGGATGGTGCCGGGTCTCTGGTACCGGGTGCTCCGGCGGGTGCTCCTCGGTACGGGCCTGCGCCTGCCGATGTACCCACGCTACGGCGCGCTCGGCGATCGGCTGGCCGCCTGGCGAGCGCGCTGGCGGCGACGGCGCTGGGCCTTCTACACCTTCCTGGTGATCGGCGTCATCGGCGAGAAACATCGGGACGAGCCGTGACACGGCAGGACAGGGCAGGATACGGCAGGTCAAGGCAGGACACGACAGGACACGACATGACGCGGCATGACCGGACAGCGGGACGGCGGGGGCCGGTGCAGGGTGGTAGGAGGGGACGGCGCGCGCGATGAGCGGTCATGTGGGAGACAGCGCGAGCAGCCTCGAGCTCCTGGCGATCAACTGGCGGGATCCGCAGCATCCCGAGGCGGGCGGTGCCGAGGTCCATCTGCACGAGCTCCTCAGACGGTGTGTCGCCGCGGGCCACCGGGTGACGCAGCTGGCCAGCGGGTTCCCGGGTGGCGCCGCCGAGACGCGCCTCGACGGGGTGCGCATCGTCAGGCGCGGGCGCTGGTTCGATGCCAACTGGGCGCTCGCCCGGGCCTACCGGCGCGAGCGACGCGCCTCGCGTTTCGACCTCGTCATCGAGGACATCAACAAGATCCCCTTCATGACGCCGCTCTACGCGCGCTCGCCGGTGCTCGCCGTGGTGCCGCACCTGTTCGGGACCACGGTGTTTCGCGAGGCGGCCTGGCCGTTCGCGGCCTACGTCTGGGCCCACGAGCTCCTCCTGCCATGGGTCTACCGGCAGACCGACTTCATGGTGATCTCCGAGTCGACGCGCGACGACCTGGTGGCGCGCGGCATCGACGCCGGGCGCATTCGTGTGGTGCCGGTCGGGCTGGATCACACGCTCTACCGACCCGACCCGGCGGTCGCCAAGTGCGCGGCGCCGCTCATCGTCTACGTTGGCCGGCTGCGACGCTACAAGGGCATCGAGGACCTGGTGCATGCCATGCGCCGGGTTCGCGTACGGCGTCCGGATGCCGAGCTCCGCATCGTCGGCGACGGGCCGTACCGGTGCTCGCTCGAGCGGTTGTGCCGCGAGGAGCCGGGGGTGACGGTCACCGGCTGGGTATCGGCGGCCGAGAAGGTGCGGATCCTGCGTGAGGCCTGGGTGGCGGTCTACCCGTCGGCCAAGGAGGGTTTCGGGCTGACGGTGATCGAGGCCAATGCCTGCGGCACGCCGGTGGTGGCGACGCGCGTGCCCGGTCTCCGGGACGCGGTGTCGGAGGACATCTCGGGGCTTCTCGTGCCGCACGCGGATCCGGCGCGGCTCGCCGAGGCGGTCCTGCGGGTCGTCGAGGACGACACCTTGCGCGCGCGACTGGCGGTCGGCGGGCTCGAGTGGGCACGGCGGTTCTCCTGGGACCGGGCCGGCGAGCTGATGCTCGAGACCATCGCCTGGACGCTCGCGCGCTCGGGCGGCCAGACGCGGGCGGTGGCCGGCGTCCGGGGGAGGGTGACGCGGGACGGGGCGCCATGAAGCGTGTGCTGTGGGCGGTGCTCAAGCTGGCGGTCTCGGGGGGCCTCATCGTGCTGCTCGTGCGCCGCATCGGCCTCGGGCCGATCGTCGAGGCGGTGCGGCAGGTCGAGCCCCTGTGGCTGCTGGCCGGCGTGCTGCTCATCCTGGTCTCGAACCTGCTCGGGAGCCAGCAGTGGCGCGTGCTCCTCGAGCTGGCCGGCGTGCGGTTGCCGGGCACCAGCGTCGTCGCCTACTACCTGGTGGGGATCTTCTTCAACAATTTCCTGCCGTCGAGCGTTGGGGGTGATGTGAGCCGGATCGTCGATGCCGGTCGTGCGAGTGGTCGGCGGGCGCCGGTGATCGGCGCCACCCTCGTCGACCGGCTCCTCGGCATGACGGTGATCGCGTTGCTCGCCGCGGTGGCGGCGGCTCGGTTCGGCGACCGGCTGGCGGACGAGGCCATGGCGCGCTGGGTCTGGCTCGGGGTCGGGCTCATTCTCCTGGCCTCGGCCGGGAGCCTCGGGCTCATCATGAGCCGCCGCCTGAGCGGTCAGGTCGAGCACTGGAGCGCGCGGCTGCCG
>JASFRE010000238.1:0-7130 GCA_050115055.1 Candidatus Eiseniibacteriota bacterium
CACGCGGTTGGTCTCGGCCAGCGACGCGATGAAGAACACCACCGCGCCGATGGTCAGGAACGGCACGCCCTTCAGCGCGTTCCAGTTCCAGAACCAGCCGGCCTGCATCTCGTTGAAGTGGGTGAGCTGCAGGCTGCCGACCCACATGACCACGGCCACGATCGACAGGGCGGCCGGCAGCTCGTAGCTGACGATCTGCGCCACGCCGCGCATCGCCCCGTAGAGGGCCCACTTGTTGTTCGAGCCCCAGCCGGCCATCAGCGTGCCGACGACGTTGAGCGAGGTGACCGCCAGGATGTAGAAGACGCCGATGTTGAGGTCGGCGGCGATGAGCTTGCCGCCCCAGGCGATGACCGCGAAGGCCATGAGCGAGCCGGTGAAGACGATGTACGGCGCCATCTTGAAGAGGACCGCGTCCGCCGTGGCCGGCATCGTGTCCTCCTTGAGCAACAGCTTGATCCCGTCCGCCAGCGACTGCGCCCATCCGTGCCAGCCGCCGACGCGCATCGGGCCGACCCGGGACTGGACATGCCCGGCGACCTTGCGCTCGAGCCAGGCCAGGAACATCACGGTGACCGCGATGAAGCCGAGGATCGCCAAGCAGGCGGTGAGCATGAAGCCGAGATACACGAGGGCGCCCTGCGGTCCGCCCATCAAGCTGTCGACCCACTCCTTCATGTCTCCCCCGCTCCCCACTCGCCCGCCGCACGCGCGCACGCGGTGCCGCGGTCACTCAACGATCGATCTCCCCGAGCACGATGTCGAGGCTGCCGACGATCGCCACCAGGTCGGCGATCATCGCGCCATGGGAGATCTCGTGCAGCACGCTGATGTTCGAGAAAGACGGCGCCCGTGCCTTCATGCGCACGGCGACGTTCTTGCCGTTCGACACCACCAGGAAGCCCATCTCGCCACGCGGGTTCTCGACCCGCGTGTAGCACTCGCCCTTGGCCGGCTTGATGGTCTTGCCCATCTCGGCCATGATCGGCCCCTCCGGCAACCCGTCGAGGGCCTGGCGCACGATCCGCGCCGACTCGCGCATCTCCTGGATGCGCACCCAGTAGCGATCCCAGCAGTCCCCCGTCGTCCCCTTCTCGCCACGCCCGACCGGCACCTCGAAGGTGAAGCGATCGTAGATCGAGTAGGGCTCGTCGCGCCGGATGTCCCAGTCGACGCCCGAGGCACGGAGGCAAGGCCCGGTGACGCCGTAGGCGATCGCCAGGTCGGCCGGCAGGATGCCGACCGACGCCGTGCGGCCGATGAAGATCTTGTTGTAGCTCAGCAGCTCGTTGTACTCGTCGACGCGCGGCTCGAAGTAGTCGAGGAACTCCCGCACCTTGCGGTCCCAGCCCGGCGTCGCGTCGGCCATCACGCCGCCGATGCGCACGTAGTTGTAGGTCAGGCGCGCGCCACAGATCTCCTCGAACAGGTCGAGGACCCGCTCTCGCTCCCGGAAGCAGTAGAAGAACGGTGTCATCGCCCCCATGTCGAGCCCGTAGGTGCCGATCGCCACGAGGTGACTGGCGATCCGGTTCAGCTCGAGGACGATGACGCGCAGGTGCTCGGCCCGCTCCGGCACCTCGATGTCCATCAGGCGCTCGACGGCGCTGGCATAGCAGTGATTGCAGTTCATGCCCGCCAGGTAGTCCATGCGGTCGGTGTAGGGCGTGAACTGCTGGTAATCGACGTTCTCGCCGATCTTCTCGGCGCAGCGGTGCAGATAGCCGATGTGCGGACGCACCGCCGCGACGATCTCGCCGTCCGTGGTCACCTGCAACCGCAGAACGCCGTGCGTCGACGGGTGCTGCGGCCCCATGTTGATGACCATCTCATCGGTGCGCAGTCGCTCGGACATCGTCGCTCTCCGCTCTCTCGGTCCGCCCTTGCCGTCCCCGTCGCCACCTCAGACCGGGATGCCGTGCCACTCTCGCGGGAAGGCGTAGTCCTTGCGCAAGGGATGTCCCACCCAGTCGTCGGGCAGGAGGATGCGTCGCAGGTCGGGGTGATCGTCGAACACGACACCGACCATGTCGTACGCCTCGCGCTCGTGCCAGTCGGCGGTGCGCCAGACCTGACTGACGGTCGGCACGTGGGCCGCATCCGGATCGTCGCGCGGCACGAGCACCTTGAGGCAGAAGCGATGGCGCAGCGGGATCGAATGGATGTTGTAGACCACGCCGAGCTGGTCGCCGTAGTCGACTCCGCTCAGGCACATGAGGCTGGTGAACTGGAGCTCCGGGTCGTCGCGCAGGAAGCGGGCCACGTCGGCGATCACCGACGGCTGGACGACGCACATCGGGTCCGGTGCATCGACGAGGACCTCGACGATACCGTCGGCGAAGGTCTCCTGGAGACGTGCGGCGATGTCCGCCGGATCCATCTCGTCCTCCCCCCTTCTCCCCGCGGAGACCGCCCGGCGCGCCGCGCCAGGTGGCGGCTCCGGCGGAACCGCGCGGCCGCTAGCTGGCGCGCGACCGGGCGATCGTCTTGGCGCGGATCTTCTGCTGCAGCCGGATGAGACCGTCGAGCAGCTGCTCCGGCCGCGGCGGACACCCCGGCACGTAGACGTCGACCGGCACGATGTGATCGACGCCCTTGACGACGTGGTAACCGTACTTGAAATAGGGGCCGCCGCCGGAGGCGCAGCTCCCCATCGAGATCACGTACTTGGGCTCGGGCATCTGCTCGTAGAGCCGCTTGATGCGCTCACCCATCTTGTGGGTCACGGTGCCGGCGACGATCATCAGATCCGCCTGGCGCGGCGAGGCGCGGAAGGCGCCGGCGCCGAAGCGGTCGAGGTCGTAGCGCGCCGCACCGGTGGCCATCATCTCGATCGCGCAGCAGGCCAGGCCGAAGAGCATCGGCCAGAGCGACGACAGCCGCCCCCAGTTCATCAGCCAGTCGGCCGATGTGACGATGACGTTCTCCTCGAACCGGTTGTCGATCAGGGCTCTCGGTCCGTCCGTGGGCACGATGCGCAGGTCGGGACGCTCGTTCATGCACGTTGCTCCGCAGAGGAGTTGCTGTAGAGGGGCCTGGGCTTCACCCACTCGAGATCACCCTTCACCCACAGGTAGGCCAGACCGACCAGCAGGATGAGGACGAAGATCGCCATCTCGATGAACGCGAAGAGTCCCAGCTTCCCGTAGACCACGGCCCAGGGGAACAGGAACACCGTCTCCACGTCGAAGATGATGAAGGCCAGCGCCACCCTGTAGAACCGGATGTTGAACCGGACCCAGGGCGAGCCCTCGGCGACCTCGCCACACTCGTAGTTGGTCAGCTTGAGGTAGGTGCGGTGGACGGGGTGAATGAGACGGGAGAATAGGAGGCTCACCAGCACGAAGCCGACGCCGACGGTCATGAAGACCAGGACGCTTGCGAAATCGAAGAGCATCGAGTCCGGCCCTCGCATCCGGCCTGCAAACCCACGCAGGAACGCCACGTACGCGGCGCAGAACGCCGGCACGTTAGCCCTGGGGGCTCCGGCCTGTCAAGCCTTGCCGTCCAGTTCGACCCGTGCTCCGGACTTCGCAGTCGCGAGCGCGCCAGTCTAGCATGCACCGGCACGTGCGACAAGCGCCGGCGGTCATGACCGCGGGTCGGCGAGGTGCTGCGGGACCCGGCACCGTGCGTCCCCGTCCGGCCGCTCCGGCCGGTGAGAGCGAGTCGCAGCAACCGCGCCCGTGCGGCGGTGATCGCCGGCGCGGAGCACGACGTCGTACCGGGGGATCCCGTCTCGCCCTGCAGACACGCGATCGGTGGTGTGGTTCCCGTCGCCGCCATGGCGCGGGCGGGCGGGCGGGCGGGCGGCGGCGCGGCGTGCGGCGCGCGCCGGTGTGGTCCGTGTGTGTGTCGCCGACTACCGCAGGCGGACGACCTTGCGCCGCACGTGGCCCAGGTCCGACGACACGTCGAGGAGGTAGAGACCCGCCGGGACCGGGCGTCCGACCGCATCCCGTCCGTCCCAGACGATCGGATGCACGCCGGTGTCGAGCCGGCGGCTGGTGAGGCGGCGGGCGAGGCGCCCCTGCACGTCGTAGACCGCGACCGCCACCGTCGCCGGACGGTCGAGCGCCAGGGTCAGCGTCGTCCGCTCGACGAACGGGCTCGGCGCCGGCGCACCGACCGTCACGCGCGGTGGCGCCGCCGCCGGGATGCGCGGGTCGGACAGCACCCTGAGCAGCCGCTCCCCGTCGGCGACGGTGTAGCCGACCCGATAGACCGCATCGCCGGATGGCCGGTCCTCGAACTGCCCGGGAGCGCCGAGCTCACCCTCGACCACGTGCACGCGGCGCTCGAAGAGATCGGTCTCGATCGCCGGTTGCTCCTCGCCGGCCGGCAGGCGGTAGATCGCCAGGTCGAGCAGGCGTGCGCCGCCGACCGGCGACCAGCGCAGCACGACCCCGGCCGCCTCGCGGCGCGCCGACCAGGGCAGCACCACGGTCTGGGGCGCGCTGCGCTGGGCGACGATGGTCGTCCGCGGTCCGCTCGCAGTGCGCTCGACGATCATCACCTCGCGCCGTCCGTCGCCGTCGACATCGGCACTGAAGACCCGGCCCCCACCCTGGCGGCTGCGGTGCCAGATCGGCTCGTAGCGATCGTCGCCCAGCGCGTCGATCAGGTAGACGTCGCCAGCCATCGCCACGAGCAGCTCGGAGTGCCCGTCACCGTTGAGATCCGTGGTGGCCAGACCGTTGTCGAAGGGGTTGTTCTTGTCCCGGACCTCGAACCAGGCGGATTCGACGTACGCGTCGTCACCCGCCGCCTCGTACAGGACCACGGCCGGCCGCTGATCGCGATCGGCGATGACCCCCACGGTCGAGATCGCGAATTCCGGTCGCCCGTCCTGGTCGGCATCCTCGACCCGCGTGGCGACGATCGCGTTGGAGACACCGCCGAGCAGCGGCTGTCGGAAGACCTCGCGGAGCTCCGTCGCCCCCGGCCGCGTGTACTCGAGGACCAGTGCCTCGCCCGACAGGGTCCCCATGGCGATCTCGGTCAGGCCATCGCCGTCGAAGTCGTCGATGGCGACGCCGGCGGTGCGCGGTACCGGCGACGCGAACTGGAGATCGCGGGGCTCGAAGGTGCCGCCGCGGTACTCGCGGAGCTTGAGCAGGGCGTCGTCGCTGCTGGCGTAGAGGATCTCGCCCTGACCGTCGCCGTCGGTGTCGGCCAGGCGACCGCCGAACAACCGGTTGCCGTCCGGCCAGCGCTCGAGGAGACGCGGCTCGCCGCCGAGCAATCCCGAGTAGACCGAGAACCAGGTACTGCCGCCGGGACCGGAGGAGTTCACGGAGTCGGCGAGCAGCACCTCCATGACGCCGTCGGCATCGAGATCGCGGGCATCGATCGGCAGGCCACGCAGGCCGCTGAAGCGCTGGCGGAAACCGTGGCTCGCCAGGTCGGGGCTCCAGACCTCCACGGGCCCGCTGCCGGTCGGCTGGGCGCGACGCTCGCCGAGCAGCTCGGGCAGCCCGTCGCCGTCGAGATCGGCGACCACGCCGAGCTCGAAGCCGTCGATCCGCGCCGCTTCCTCGAACAGCGTCCCGTCGATGTCGATGGCCGGCAGCAGCTGGCGCTCGAGCAGCGGTCCGTCGCCGGGCACCGTCGTGCGCAGGCCGCCGAGATCCTCGAGCTGCAGGCCGTACTCGTAGGTGCCCGGCAGGAGACCGCTCAGGTCCAGCGTATGGCGCCGGTTCTTGTCGACCCGCACGAGCTCGGTGAACGGCTCCGCCGAGCCGCGTGGCCTGAGGAAGGCGCGCAGGGCGACGCGCTCACTGGCCGTCAACCGGACGAGCTGGCGGAGGCGACCGCCGCCGAGCTGCTGGATGTCGTCGACGCCCACCAGCGCCGGCGCCTCGCGATCGATGACCACCACGACCCGGTCCTCGACGTGCAGGCCGCTGGCCCCGTCGGCGACCAGCCGCAGCGTCACCGGACCGGGCTCGAGCGCGTCGACCACCAGGCTCGCGAGAGGCTGCGCGGCGATCTCGCCGCCCTCCCAGAGAAGCTGCCAGGACGGCGGGGTCTCGCCGCGACCCCACTCGAGCCGACCGCCCCCCGCACCGCGCACCGTGCCGACGATCTCGAGCGTGCCGCTACCACGCCGCTCGAGCGTGTGCGGTCGGTGGATCACCGCCAGGGGTGGGTGATCGACCGCCACGGCGCGAGCGGCATCGAGGCGGCCGGCGCCGAAGGTTGGCTCCCAGCCCTCGATGCCGAGGTCGAACGCCGTCGCGGTGAGGGCGGCGCGGACCTCCTCGGGCGTGAAGGTCGGATGGCGGTGGAGGATGTGGGCCGCCACCCCGGCGACGTGTGGTGCCGCCTGCGAGGTGCCGCTCAGCATCAGGTGACGGTCACGCCAGGTGCTCAGGATGTCGTCGCCCGGGGCGACCAGATCGATGCGCGGGCCGCGGTTCGAGAAGCCGGCGTAGCGATCGTTCTGACCGGTGGCGGCGACGGTGATCACGGCGTCGAGCGCCGCCGGGTAGGACTCGAGCACCGACTCGCTGTCGTTGCCGGCCGAGGCGACGAGCACCACGCCCTGCGCCTCGCCGTAGGCGATCGCGTCCTCGATGACCCGCGAGTACGAGCCCGTGCCCCAGCTCATGCAGACGATGCGGGCGCCGCGATCGACGGCGTAGGCGATGCCCCGGGCGCCGCTCAGGTTGGTGCCGACCGCCTGATCCGTGAACATCTTGACGGCGAGGAGGTCGATCTCCCAGCTCACGCCGACGGTGCCGAAGACACCGTCCGACGCGGCGCCGATGATGCCGGCGACGTGGGTGCCGTGGCCGTGGCCATCGTAGGGATCGGGAGTCTCGGCCATGAAGTCCCAGCCGTCGACATCGTCGACGAAGCCGTTGCCGTCATCGTCGACACCGGCCACCCCGGCGGCCTCGATGGCGTTGTGGGCGATGTTGGGCACGAGGTCGGGATGGTCGAGCGCGATGCCGGTGTCGACGACGCCGACCAGCAGGCCGGGGGTTGACGTCCCGCCATCCCAGACCGCCGGCATGCCGATCTGCGGCAGCGACCACTGCTGGGGATAGAGGGCGTCGCCGGGCTCGAGACGCGGCGCGGGCGGTGACGCGCCACCCGCCGGTGGCGGCGTCGCGGCGGCCGCC
>JASFRE010000239.1:0-7084 GCA_050115055.1 Candidatus Eiseniibacteriota bacterium
TCCCGCCGGGCGAGCTGCTGGCCGGGATCGAGCGCCGCTTCGTGGCCGAGCGCCAGGCGGCGGCGCGAGCGCTCCGACGGCTCGGTGCCCCGGCCGCGGATGACCGGGTCTACCAGCTGCGGACACCGGACCGGGTGCTGGACCGTGCCCGTGCGATGCTGGGCGGCGCCGCCGAGGTGGTGCTGGTCGACGCCTTCCCGGGCCCGATCGAGACGCTGCGGGCCGAGCTCGAGGAGGTGGCGGCGCGCGGCGTGCTGATCGCCGTCAAGGCGTACGCGCCGGTGACGCTGGCCGGCGTGCGGGTCATCCAGGACGGCGACGGGGCGCGGGTCCTCGAGCGCTGGCCCGGCGACTGGCTCAACGTCGTCGTCGACGGTCGGGAGCACCTGATCGCGCTCCTGGCGCGCAGCGGCGACTCCGTCCACCAGGCGATCTGGTCGGGCAGTCCCTATCTATCCTGGGTCTATCACTCCGCGGTATCGAAGGAGATCACCCTGTCCGCCGTGCTCGCACGGCTGGCGGGCGAGACGACCGTCGAGGCGCTGCGGGAGCTCGTCCACGAGCTCGCGCCCCTCGACGCGCTCGACGCCGGCGGCTACCAGGAGCTCGTCCGCGAGCTCGGCGGCGCCGCCGGCCCGTCCGGCCCGTGACCGCCGCGCGGCGCTGCGTGGCCACTGGAGGATCGATCATGCTGAGCGTGCGCAAGCTCGTGAAGACCTACCCCGGCGGCGTCACCGCGCTCAGGGGCATCGACCTCGACGTGCCGCCGGGCATGTTCGGACTGCTGGGCCCGAACGGCGCCGGCAAGTCGACGCTGATGAAGATCCTCGCCGGCCTGCTCGAGGCGTCGTCGGGCAACGTCACCTTCGAGGGCCACGACGTCCTCGACGATCCGGCCCGCGTGCGGGCACGGCTCGGCTACCTGCCCCAGGACTTCGGCTTCTACCCGAACCTGTCCGGGGAGGCGATGCTGGCCTACCTGCTGGAGCTGAAGGGCGTCGACGCTCCGCAGGGCCTGAAGACGCTGGTGGCCGAGCTCCTCGACCGCGTCAACCTGACCTTCGCGGCAAGGCGCAGGTTGAAGGGCTACTCGGGCGGCATGCGCCAGCGACTCGGCATCGCGCAGGCAATCGCCGGAGATCCGCGGCTGGTCATCGTCGACGAGCCGACCGCGGGCCTCGATCCCGAGGAGCGCCACCGCTTCTACCGCATCCTGGCCGAGCTCGCCCACGATCGCACCGTGCTCCTGTCGACGCACATCGTCGAGGACGTCGCCGTCCTGTGCCCGCGCTTCGCGGTGATCTCGGACGGTCGTCTCGTGGCGACGACCACCCCGGCGGAGGCGCGGGCGCGGCTCGCCGCCCAGATCTTCGAGGGCGAGGCCACGAACGCGGCGCTGGCCGATCTCCGCCAGCGGCACCGCATCACGCAGGCGGTGCTGGTCGAGGGCGACACGAACCGGGTGCGCATCCACGTGCCGGACGGTGCGCCGCCCACCGGCTTCGAGCGCTGCACGGCCACGCTCGAGGACGTCTACATGACGCTGGTCGGGGCGTCGCACCCGGCGGCGCCGGCCGAGGCGGCGGCCGCGGCGGCGCGGCCGGCGGCGAGCGGACAGGCCACGGCACGGCCGGCGGTGTCGTCCGGACCATCCGACCCACCCAACCCGTCCGGCCCCACGGATCCCGGAGGTGCAGCGTGAACGGCGCCCGGCTCCGCACGGTCTTCCGGACCGACCTGGCCTTCCATCTCGGGCGACCGCTCTTCTGGGTGCTGGTGGTGCTCCTGGGCCTGACGAGCCTCATGCTGCAGGAGGGCGACATCACCATCTCCTCGGGTGACACCTCGATCGGCGGCGACATGCAGGCCTGGATCACCTCCGAGTTCTCGGTGGCCATGGTCATGCCGCTGGTGGTGTTCCTCCTCTACACCTTCTTCGTGGCGATCGCCGCCGGGACCACGGTGACGCGGGACGACGAGCTCGGCGTCGGTCCGCTGATCCACGCGACGCGGCTCAGCGCCGCCGAGTACATCATCGGCAAGTACCTGGCGGTGCTGGTCGCGTTCCTCGGGGTGCTGGCGCTGCACGTCCTCTTCCAGATGGTCTTCAACCACCTGTGGCCCAACCCGGATGCCGAGCGCATCCGGGGACCGTTCATGCTGGTCAACTACCTGCGTCCGACCCTGATCCTCGGTCTGCCGATGCTCGTCTTCTTCTCCGCCGTGTCGTTCGCCATCGGCGAGCGCACCCGCAAGCCGATCCTGGGCTTCGTGGCGCCGCTCGCCTTCTTCCTGGCCACGGTGTTCTTCCTGTGGAGCTGGTCGCCGTCGTGGCTCGACCCGCGAATCAACCGGTTGCTCATGTGGATCGACATCGCCGGCTTCCGCTGGCTGCAGGAGACCTGGCTCGAGGTCGATCGTGGCGTCGCCTTCTACAACACGCAGCCGGTGCACTATGACCTGCCGTTCCTCCTGAGCCGGCTCGCCTACGTGGCCATTGCCCTGCTGGCGCTGCGCGGCAGCGTCCGGCACTTCGCGAGAGGACTGCGTGGAGCACCGCGCCGGCGGCTGGCGGTGGTGACGTCGCCGGTGACGGTGGCCGGTCCCGGAGGGACGACCGGAGCGCTCGCCGCGACCCACGCGGCGCTCGACCAGCGGCCGCTCGCCGACCTCGGCATGCGCATGCGACCGCCCGCCTTCATCCGCACGGTCGCCCGCGTCGCTCGCTTCGAGGCCGATCTCCTGCGCAGCCACGCGGGCCTCTACCTCTTCGCGCCGATCATCCTCCTGCAGGTCATCGGCTCGACGTTCTTCCAGGTCGGGGCCTTCGACACGCCGCTCCTCCTGACGCCGGGACTGGCGGCGGTCGGTTCGATGAACACGCTGACCCTGCTGGTCACGCTGCTCGTGCTGTTCTACACGGTCGAATCGGTGCTGCGCGAGCAGCACTGCGGGCTGGCGTCGATCTACCTGGCGACGCCGGCACGCACTCCGGCGCTGCTGCTCGGCAAGGCGATCGCCAACGGTGTCGTGGGCGTCGTCATCCTGCTGGCGGCCCTCGCCGGGGCGCTGATCGTGCTGCTCGTCCAGGGCCGGGTGGCGCTCGATCTCCGGCCGTTCGCGCTGGTCTGGGGGCTCCTCCTGGTGCCGACCTTCGTCATCTGGGCGAGCTACGTGACCCTGGTGCTGGCCGTGACGGGGAGCCGCTACGCGACCTACGCGATCGGCCTGGCGACGCTGGTGTTGACCGGCTGGAAGCAGATGCGCGGCGAGATGAACTGGGTCGGCAACTGGGACCTGTGGAGTGCCGTCACCTGGACGGACTTCGACACCGTCGATCCGAACGGCAGCGCGCTCCTCATGAACCGCCTCGTCTGGCTGGCGGTGATGGTGCTCATGGTGGCGCTCACCGTGCGCGTCTTCCCGCGGCGGGAGCATGACCCGGCGCGGGTCCTCGACCGGCTGCGGCCGGCGGCCCTGGCGCGCACCGGCCTCCGGCTGGCGCCCTGCGTGCTGCCGGCGCTGGTGCTCGGGACGGTCCTGTACAACCAGGTGAGCCAGGGATTCCAGGGGTCGGTTGCCGAGAAACGGGACCACGAGTACTGGGGTCGCAACCTGGCGACCTGGGGCGACGCCGACACGCCCGAGATCGCGGCGGCGGAGATCGACCTGGAGCTCGACCCGACGGCGCGCTGGTTCCGCGTCCGCGGACACTACGATCTCTTCAATCCGTTCGAGCAGCCGATGCATCGCATCCCGATGTCCGTCGGCAACCACTTCGAGGACATGCACTGGACGCTCGGCGGCCAGCCGTTCGAACCCGCCGACCATGCGCGACTCATGGTCTTCGAGCTGCCGCGGCCGCTCGCCAGCGGCGACACCGTGCAGATCGGTTTCGCCCACGAGGGTCACCTCCCGAACGGCATCACCAAGAACGGCGGCGGTCTCGGCGAGTTCATCCTCGAGTCCGGTGTCGTCCTGACGTCGTTCTCGACCAGCTTCGTACCGCTACCGCACTTCGAGTCCGATCGCGGCGTCGACGAGGACAACGAGACCGATCCGCGCGACTACGAGGAGGGATTCTGGAAGGGGGTGACGCCGCCGGCGCTCGGCAGCGGCGTGCGCTTCCCGGTGCGGATGCGCGTCAGCGGTCCGGACGACTACATCTACAACGGGGTCGGCGTTCTCGTCGAGGAGGAGGTTGCGGACGGCCGCCGGACCGTGGTCTGGCAGACCGACCATCCGGTCAACTTCTTCAACGTCGTCGCCGGACGCTGGGCGGTCCATGAGGGGGACGGCGTCGCGATCTACCATCATCCGGCACACGACTACAACGTCGAGGAGATGCGGATCGCCCTCGAGGCGGCACGGCGTGACTACTCGGAGTGGTTCTGGCCCTACCCGTGGGCGGAGCTCAAGCTGAGCGAGTTCCCCGGACTGGCGAGCTACGCGCAGGGGTTCCCGACCAACATCACCTTCTCGGAATCGATCGGATTCCTGACGCGGAGTGACGCGCGCAACATGGCCGCCTTCGTCATCGCCGCCCACGAATCGGCGCATCAATGGTGGGGCAATCTGCTCATGCCGGGCGAGGGGCCGGGTGGCAACGTGCTGGCGGAGGGGATGGCGCATTACTCGGCCGCGCTCCTCACGCACGCGGTGCATGGCGAGCAGGGGCGCATCGAGTTCCTGAAGCGCATCGAGGCGAACTACGGCGACGAGCGGCGCGTCGATTCGGAGCGGCCGCTGGTTTGGACCGACGGCTCGCGGGGAGGCGACGTGACCGTCACCTACGACAAGGGCGGCTGGGTGTTCTGGATGCTGCACGACCTGATGGGGGAGGGGGCCTGCTTCGCCGGGCTCCACGACCTGATCGGGCGCTACATGACCGGACGTGACTTCCCGCTCCTGCAGGACTTCGTCGCCGTCATGCGCGAGCACGCGCCGGATGTCGCCGCCTACGACGCGTTCGTCGACCAGTGGTTCTTCGACGTCGTGGTGCCTGAGTACCGGATCGTGGCGTTCGAGAAGCAGGCGCTGGAGACCGCCGGTGCGGACCTCCCCCCCCGCTGGCGGGTGACCGCGACGGTGCGCAACGCGGGCACCGGGCGGATGCCGGTCGAGGTGGCGGCGGTGCGCGGCCAGCGCTTCGACGGCGACACGGCGGCGCCGGCCGCCGCGGCCGGACCGGTGGATGCCGCGGCCGGACCGGTGGATGCCGCGGCCGGACCGGTGGATGCCGCGACCGGACCGGTGGATGCCGCGGCCGGACCGGTGGACGAGGCGACCGGGCCGGTGGACGCCGCGACCGGGTCGGTGGATGTCGCGACCGGGTCGATGGATGCGGCGGGCGGGTCGGTGGATGCGGCGACCGGGACGGCGGAGACCGGGTCCGGGACCGCCGCGGCGCCGGAGCGGGCCGGCGATGCCTGGCGCATCGCGCGCCAGACCGTGACGCTCGCCGCCGGCGAGGAGGCAGCCGTGGACATCGAGTGCGACTTCGAGCCCCAGCGCCTGGTCATCGATCCGGATCTCCGGGTCCTCATGCTGCACCGCGACCGTGCAGCGCGGGGGCTGTGAGTCGGAGCATCCGCCGGCCGCAGCATCGCCGCCGCCCGCTGCCGCGCAGCCTGCCGGCGGTCGCGGGCTTGACAGCTTCCATGGCGCTGCCTTAGCGTCAGCGGCGGACCAGATGGTGTTGCAGGACGAGCACCCGGCATCCGGGTGCGCCGGAGGATGTGCGCATGAAGACGGTCAAGGAGCTGCTCGACGCGAAGGGCCACGACGTGGCCACGACGACCCCGGACACCTCGGTGTTCGAGGCGCTGAAGGTCATGGCCGACCGGAACGTCGGAGCACTCATCGTGCTCGAGGGGGAGCAGATCGTCGGGATCTTCTCGGAGCGCGACTACGCCCGCAAGGTGATCCTCAAGGGCAAGTCCTCCCGCGAGATCATGGTGCGCGAGATCATGACTCCCGAGGTCGTCTACACGCGGTTCGACCAGACGATCGACCAGTGCATGGCGATGATGACGGCGCGCCACTGCCGTCACCTGCCGGTCGTCGACGACAGCCGCCTGGCCGGCATCATCTCGATCGGCGACGTCGTCAAGGAGGTCATCTCCGAGCAGCAGTGGACGATCGAGATGCTCGAGGACTACATCACCGGCAAGCGCTAGCGAGTCCCATCACCGCTTCAGCCGGTACTCCACCAGGCGGTTCAGCGCCGTCATCGCCCGCTCGGCGGTCGAGTAGGTCGGCACGCCGCCCTCCTCGAGCGTCTCCATGAAGACGTTGTACATGGTGCCGGCGTTGACCGAGACGACGATCGGCTTGGGCGACCTCTGGCCCTGGCGGATGATGCGGAAGGCGATGTTCTCACGGTCGCGCTCCATCTCCTCGCGCTTGGTGTGCAGCATCACGGTGTGGGGTACGATCGAGATGAACAGGCTGTCGACACCCGGGTCGGCGAGGATGAGCTCGATCGAGCGCTCGAAGAGCTTGTCGTCCGCCATCGGTGTCAGGTCGAGGAACGGGTTGACGGCGACGAAGGGCGGCAGCACCGCGCGCAGCTGCTCCTCGGTCTCTGGCGTGAAGTGGGCGAGCTCGAGACCGCCCAGCGAGTCGGCGGCGTAGGTCGACTCGAAGCCGGCGTTGACCACGCCGGCGACGCGCCGCCCGCCGACCTGCTTGTCGCCCATGAGCGCGAAGACCTTGATCAGGTCCTTGTGGTCGAGGATGTGGTCGGCGACGATGGCGCCGGCCTGATCCATGGCGGCGAGTGCCACCTTGTAGTCGCCGGTCATCGAGGCGGTGTGCGAGGCGGCGGCGCGCGAGCCGGCGTCGGTGCGGCCGGCCTTGTAGACGATGACCGGCTTCGTGGCCTGCCGGACCGCGTCGAAGAACTTGCGCCCGCCGCACGCCTTGAACCCCTCGATGTAGAAGGCAAGCACGTCGATGTCCGGATCGTCCTGGAAGTAGGCGGCGAGGTCGCCCGGGTCGACGTCGAGCTGGTTGCCGTAGCTGACGACGACGCGCGGGTAGATGGCGCTCTTCAGCTTGTCGAGCTCGCTGACGCCGAGGG
>JASFRE010000240.1:0-7080 GCA_050115055.1 Candidatus Eiseniibacteriota bacterium
GGCGTACCCATCGCGGCGGGCGTGCTCTATCCGGTCGCCGGTCTGCTGCTGAGCCCGATCATCGCGGCGGCCGCGATGAGCTTCAGCTCCGTGTCGGTGATCAGCAATGCCCTGCGGCTCAGGGGTGTCGACGCGTGATGACGTGCGTCGGCAGGCGACCGCCCCGCGTGGCGAGACTCCTGCAACCGTCCCCCCCGATCACCTGACGATGACCGCGCGCTGCGTCAGGCTGCCGGCCGCCATGTCGAGACGGATGAAGTAGACGCCGGCCGGCAGCAGGTGGCCGTTCCGGTCGCGTCCGTCCCAGTCGATCCGGTGCAGCCCGGCACCGCGGTAGCCGTCGTCGATCGACCGGAGGAAGCGCCCGCGCGCATCGTAGACCGCGACGTGCACCTCGCCTCCGGCACGCAGCTCGTAGGCGATGTCGGTGCGATCGAGGAACGGATTCGGTCGCACCGGGTGGAGCACCACCGGGACACCCGGCGCGCCGGCGCCGCCGCTCCCACCGCCACCGAGCCCCATGCCGACCGGCTCGACCGCGTCGCTCGACACCGCCACCTCGCCCCACAGTCCGGTCGGACGTCCGCCTCCCCAGGTGAGCGTCGCGAGCTCGAGCGGTGCGCCCGGGGCCAGCGTCTCCCCGGCGGACGCCAGCGAGTAGAACAGCAGGAAGAGGTCGTCGCCGCCGCGGGCGGTGACGATCGTGAAGCCGGAGTCGCCGCGCGGCGTGAGCTCCGGCGTCCCGCCGCAGCCGTCGCAGCCGAGGTGCACGGCGCCGACCCGCACCGGCCCCTCGCCGTCGAGCAGGAGCCGCACGGCACCGCCGGCGCCCTCCTCCTCGACCAGGAAGCGGACGCGCGAGCCGTCGCGCACCGGCGCCGCCGCCGGCTCGTCGCGGCCATCGCGCCGGTTGCGCGCCAGGAGCCCCTGCGCCACCCGGTCGGCCAGGAAGACGACGTCCGCCACGTCCGGCCGGACCGAGCCGTCCATGTTCGGATCGCCGAGGCCGAGGCGCTCCTGCGGGCACGGCAGTTCATCGAGCTCGAGGATGACGTCGATCAGGAAGAGCACATCGCCGATGTCCTCCTCGCCGTCGGCGTTCAGGTCATAGGCGAGGAACGGACGCTTGTCGAGCGTCACGGGGAACTCGACCGGCACCGGCGTCGCACCGCTCAGCGACAGGGTGCCGGCATGCTCGCCCGCCGGGAGCAGGTCGGCTGCGTCGAGGTCGACGCAGAGGGTGACCTCGCCGGTCTCGCCGGCCCCGATCGAGATCGCGCCGGCCGGGACCACGAGCCACGGTGTCTGCGTGCTCGCCTCGAGCGTCACCGCGATCGGGGCGGGGTTCTGGATCCGCCAGACCTGCGGCGCCGGACAGGCCTCGTCGCACCAGGCCACCGGGTCGTAGACCAGGGCCGGGCAGTCGACGCAGACGATCTCCGGCACCACGAGCTCGAAGCTGCGGGTCTCGGAGTCGGCACCGCTCGCGCAGTCGTTCCGGGCCCGCGCCCGCCAGTAGAAGGAGGTGTCGCTGCCCGGACGGAACGGCTCGCAGCCGGCCGCCGGCGTCGTGACCTCGAGCGTCGCGACGATCTGGCCGAAGGCCGGATCGAGCGCCACCTCGATCACCAGACCGGTGGCAAGCGGGTCCGGCTGCCAGCAGAGGTCGATGGTCTCGGCGTAGTCCAGGGTGGCCCCGTCGGCCGGCGACACCAGGATGGGCGCCGCGGGCGCATCGAGGCGCTCGCCGGTCACCGGTGCGGACGGGGTCGAGGCGCCGCAGGCGTTCACGGCGATGATGGCGTAGGTGTGCTCGCCGATCGCCACCCCGAGATCGGGGAACTGCGTCGTGTCGGCGGGCAGCGGCGGCTCGAGGGCGATGCCGTCACGGACGACCGTGTAGCCGCTCTCCATGGCCACGTCGGCCCAGGTCACGGTGATGCCGTCGCACTCGGTGGTGGTCGCGGCGAGCCCGTCCGGCGTCGCGGGCACGGTGACCCGACGGCCGTCGACCGGCATCGACCCGTTCTCGCCGCAGCTGTTGGCCGCGACCACGGTGTAGGCGTGCAGGCCGACGCCGACGTCCAGGTCGCTGTACGACGTCGCCGTCAGGCCATCGGCGATCGGCTCGCCACCGCCGTCGCGGAAGACGCGATAGACCTCTGCATCGGCGACCGGCGACCAGGTGATCTGGATGCGGTCGCACTGGTCGGTCGAGGCGGTGACATCGGTGGGCGCCACGGGCGGAGCCGGCAGGCGCTCCCCCACCGCCGGCGCCGAGCGCCGCTCGCCGCAGGTCGTGGCGGCGGCGACCTCGTAGGAGTGCTCGCCGACCTCCGCATTCGCGTCGTCGTAGGTCGGCGGCTCGGCGGCGCCCTGCTGCCGGATCTCCAAGCCGTCCCGGTAGATCACGATGGTGTCGAAGTCGCCGGCCGGCGGTACCCAGGTGATGGTGATGACCTCGCAGCCGGTCGTGGCGGCGACCTCGGTCGGCGCCTCCGGTGCGCCAGGCAGCATGGTGCCGGTGGCCGCCCCCGAGCGCGCCTCGCCGCAGCGGTTGAAGGCGATCACCTCGTAACGGTGCTGTCCGACCGCGGCCGTCTCGTCGTCGTAGAACGTGACGTCAGGCGGCCGATCGTCGGCGATCAGCGCCCCGTCGCGCAGCACCCGGTAGCCGTCCTCGCGCTCGACGTCCGTCCACTCGATGCGGACGGCGACGCAGCCGCTGTCGGCGGCGACCATCGCCGGCGCCTCCGGTGCCGGTGCGAAGCGCTCGCCGGTCACGTCGGGCGACCGCCCCTCGCCACAGTCGTTGAAGGCCTCGACCGCATAGACATGACTGCCGACCGGCGCCCCCGCGTCGGTGAAGTCGGTGGTGCCCGGCGGCAGGTCACCGCCGACCTGCGAGCCATCGCGGAAGACGCGATAGCCGTCCTCGCCACCGACGTCGCTCCAGCCGAGGGTGATCGCCTCGCAGCCGGTGCTGGCCACCAGGCCGGGCGGCGCCGCCGGCGCATCGGGCAGCCGCGATCCCGCGGCCACCGCGGAGCGCCCGCCGCCGCAGACATTGAACGACTCGACGACGTAGTCGTGGGGGCCGGACGTGACGGCGCGATCCTCGTAGGAGGTGACGTCGGCACCCAGCTCGGCGATCGGCGTCCCGCCACCGTCGCGGTAGACGCGGTAGCCGTCCTCGCGGTCGACGTTCGACCACTCGACGCGGATCAGCCCGCAGAGGCCGGTGGACGCCGCCACGTCCCCGGGCGCCACCGGCGCACCGGCCGGCCGCTCGGCGCCGGCCGGCGCCGATGCGCGCTCGCCGCAGTCGTTGAACGCGGTCAGCACGTAGGTGTGGGCGCCGACCGTGGCCGCGGCGTCCTCGTAGCTGGTCGACCCGGCCGGCAGCGTGGCGATCGGCTGCCCGTCACGCGCCAGCCTGTAGCCCTGCTCCTCCGCGACGTCGTTCCACGCCAGGAGGATCCCGTCGCAGCCACCTTCGGCCGACAGCGCCGGCCGGCCGGGCAGGGGGCGGATGCGGCCGTCGGCGCGGCTCGAGAAGGCCGGATCGCAGCCGGTGCGGAAGGCCTCCACGCGGTAGGCCTGGGTCTCGCCGGCCGGCGGGTCGGCGTCGTCGTAGGTGGTGACGCCGGCCGGCACCGTGTCAATGACCTGCGTGTTGCGATGCAGGCGGTAGCCCTCGGCCCCCTCCACCGCGTTCCAGTCGATGGTGATCCGATCGCACAGCGTCGTCGTCGCCGTGACCCCGCTGGGGCCGGCGAGCGGCGGCAGCAGGGTGCCGGTCACCGGGCCCGAGCGCGGCGACTCGCCGCAGTCATCGACCGCCGATACGCGGTAGGTGTAGTCGCCCGGCAGCTGCGGGGCGTGATTGATCGATGTCGCCGAGGTCGTGGTGAGGAGCTGGGGAGGGATGCCGAGAAAGACGCGGTAGACGCTGGCGCCCGGCACCGGTGACCAGGAGACGGTGATGAGACCGCACAGGTCGTCGGTGGCGGTGACGCCGCCCGGCGCCGGCGGCAGGTCGCAGATGTCGGCCGTCGTCTCGCAGCAGGAGCCGGTGCCGACGTCGTCCGACACGCAGAGCGTCACCGTGTAGAGACCACCCGCGGCGTAGACGTGATTCACCGACGCCCCGCTGGCGGTGAGGCCGTCGCCGAACTGCCAGACGTAGGTCAGCGGGTCGGCGCCCGGATCGGACGCGGAGCCGGTGAAGGTGAGCGGATCGCCGGAGACGCCCTCGTAGGGACCACCGGCGCCGTCGCAGGTCGGCAGCACGTTCTGGACCGAGGCCGTCGTCGGACACTGGGAGGCGCCGCCGTCGCCGTCGGAGACGGTCAGCGTCACCGCGTAGGTGCCCTGGTCCAGGTAGGTGTGGCTGACCTGCGCGCCGATCGCCGTGGCGCCGTCACCGAACGCCCAACGGAAGGTGAGCGGATCGCCGCCGGGATCGGAGCCGGTGCCCTGGAAGGCGATCGGCGAGCCCTCGTCGCCCTCGAACGGACCGCCGATCACCTCGCAGCTCGGCGGCAGGTTGTCGATGAGCGCGCTGGTCGGACAGGTCGAGACGCCGCCGTCACCGTCACGCACCGTGAGCACGACGTCGTAGTTGCCGTCGTCGCCGTAGACGTGGCTCACCTCCTGGCCGCTGGCGGACGTTCCATCCCCGAAGCTCCAGGTGTAGCTGAGCTCGTCCGCGCCCGGGTCGCTCCCCGAGCCGCTGAAGACGATGGACTCGCCCTCGTTCCCGGAGTAGGGACCGTTCGCGTCGCAGGACGGCGCGACGTTGGCGATCGTCGCCGGCACGCTGCACTGACTGACGCCCCCGTCGCCGTCGTTCACGGTCAGCGTCACCGTGTAGACGCCGTCGTCCGCGTAGGTGTGGGTGGCCGTCGCCCCGGAGACACCGCTGCTGCCATCCCCGAAGCTCCAGGTGTAGCTGAGCTCGTCCGCGCCCGGGTCGCTCCCCGAGCCGCTGAACACGATGGACTCGCCCTCGTCGCCCGCGTAGGGACCGCCCGCGTCGCAGGACGGCGCGACGTTGGCGATCGTCGCCGGCACGCTGCACTGACTGACGCCCCCGTCGCCGTCGTTCACGGTCAGCGTCACCGTGTAGACGCCGTCGTCCGCGTAGGCGTGGGCCGCGGTCGCCCCGATGGCGGAGTCGCCGTCCCCGAACAGCCAGATGTAGGTGAGGACGTCGGCGCCCGGGTCGGACGCCGAGCCCGTGAAGGTGATCGGCGAGCCCTCGTCGCCCGCGTAGGGGCCGCCCGGGTCGCAGGTCGGCGGCACGTTGGCGACCACGACGCTGCTCTCGCAGCTGCTCGAGCTGCCGAGGTCGTCGGTGACCGTCAGGGTCAGCGGGTAGTCGCCATCGTCCGCGTAGGTGTGGGAGACGACCGCCTGGGGACCGCTGGTGCCGGTGCCGTCGCCGAAGTCCCACGCATAGGTCTCGATCGAGCCGTCGGGATCGTAGGAGCCGCTGCCGTCCAGGGTCAGGGCGCTGCCCTCGGCCGTCTGGTACGGCCCGCCGGTGTCGCACACCGGCGGCAGGTTCGGAGCCACGTGGACGCTCACCTCGCAGCAGCTGATCCTGCCGCAGTCGTCCTTCACGCACAGGACGGCGACGTAGTTGTCGGCCGTCGTGTAGGTGTGGCTCGGAGTCGGTCCGGAGCCGGTCGAGCCGTCGCCGAAGTCCCAGCTGTAGGTGTCGATGGAGCCGTCCGGATCGAACGACCCGGAGCCATCGAACTGGATCGGCTCGAAGACCGTGCCCTCGTAGGCCTCGCCGGCCTGGCACTGCGGCGGCAGGTTGCCGACCCCGACCACCTCGTAGAACAGCGGCGAGTTTGCCGCGAACTCCGCCTCGATGACCAGGATGTCGTTGGAGTCCCCGGGCACACTGGTTCCCGGGCAGAACTGCACCGTGATCGGCACCCGTGTGCCGTCGCCCGGCAGCACGATGGGCAGCTGGGGTGGCGAGACCAGGCTGAACTCGACCCCGAAGTCGAACTGCAGGTTGGTGATGTAGAGGATGCTGAGCGGATCCTGGACGTCGTTGAAGAGTGCGAACTCGAGGGTGCCGCAGCCGCCCTCCGGCACGCAATCGCCGAAGTCGAGCGCCGGCGGCTCGACCCCGATCACCGGCACCTGAGGGACCTCGACGTTGACGAAGGTCGAGCAGACCGACGTCGCCTCGAAGTCGTCGGTCACGAACAGCTTGACCGTGTAGAACCCGGGGTTCGCATAGGCGTGCTCGACGACCGGACCGGACGCGCTCCCGCCCTCTCCGAAGGTCCAGAAGTAGCTGATGATGTACCCGTCGGGATCGTAGGACCCGCTCCCGTCGAAGGTGACCGACATGCCGACGCCGGCATTCTGGCCCGGTCCCGCCTGGCAGACCGGCGGCACGTTCTGGCTCTGCGCGTGAGCGGACGGCGCGGTCAGGCCGCCGGTCACCAGCAGCACCAGGAGCAGCGATAGGAGTGCGACCGGCATCGCGCGGCAGGTCATCCGGCTGCGGGGGCTCTCGACTCGACCCATCGTCACGATCTCCTCGATTAGAAACGCAGGGTCGCGGCGCCGCTCAGCGCGACACCGCGCATCGACAGCGCCCCCGCCTCGGCGCTGCCGTGCAGGTAGGATGCCCCGAGTGATAGCGAGACGACCGGATCCGGGGACCACCCGACCGTCGGCCCGAGGGCCAGGGTCCACGCCTGCTCACGGCTGGCGATGCCGTTCGCGGAGCCCGCCGTCTCGACCCGTCCGTAGTACGCGTAGCGCAGGTGGCCCGACAGATCCCAGTACGGCGACAGCCGGTAGCCGACCGAGCCGCCGAGCTCTCCCCAGGAGCCGGTGACGTTGGTGAGGACGAGGTTGGTGAGAGCATCCTCGAGAACCAGGTCGGAGACGTCGTTCAGGAGGGCATTCTCACCCTTCAGGACCCCGCGCGCCGCGAAGCGCGTGCGCGTGCGCGTGCCCGACAGGCTGCCGGTGGCGAGGAGCTCGACCTCGTCGCCCGGCTCGAAGACCTCATCGCCGTCGAGCCGGTCGGCACCGTAGAAG